>CAZRWL010000019.1:0-18221 GCA_964603935.1 uncultured Gammaproteobacteria bacterium
GTGAAGGTTTATATTTTCTAAATACTTCAAATACTTTATTTTTATCCCGTATATCAATTTGCACAAATTCAACTTTTGATTTTAGAGCAATCTTCTTATCCACAACAATAATTTTATTGGATGTTTTAACAAGTGCGTCTACAATATTGCTTCCAATAAAGCCACTGCCACCAGTAATAATAATATTCATTCGTTCCACACTTTCCATGGTGCGTGTTGTTTCCAAAGTTTATTTAATTCCTCCATGTCTCTATACGTATCCATTGCATACCAAAACCCCTCATGTCTATAAAGTGATAATTGTCTACTTTCTGTTAGTCGTATCAATGCAGGATGTTCCATTTCGCCTTTTCGAAAGAAAGGCAATGCATCTTTGCTAAAAATCATAAATCCTCCGCTCACCCATTCGGAAAGGATTGGCTTCTCAACAAATTTTATTACTTTATTTCTTCCTTCTTTAATTTTTACTAAACCATAGGATGTACGAGGGTGCACCCCTGTTATTGTTCCTATTGTTTTTTGCCTTTTGTGGAAAGCAACTAACTCCGTAATGTTAACGTTTGACACGCCATCGCCGTAGGTAAGCATAAATTCATCACCATCAATATGGTCTTTTACTCTCAATACTCTTTCTCCGGGTAAAGTCTCCAAACCTGTGTCAACAAATGCTATCTTAAATCCATCGTCGTTACGAAAAAACTTTCTGATATGGTCTCCTTTATAGCCCAAAGCAACAATAAAATCGTAAAAACCATAATGTGCATAAATTTTCATAATATGCCAAAGAATCGGTTTCCCCCCAATAGTGATCATTGGCTTAGGAATCCATTCTGTTTTCTCTTTTAATCTATACCCTCTCCCTCCGGATAATATTATTATTTTCATTTGCTTATTATAACATTAATTATTCATCTTTACTTTTTCAAGTATACATATGCTTTCTTTTGCAGAACGATCCCAATTAAAGCTATTTGCCCATATTTTTGCATTTTTAGTTAATTCTTCCCGTAGTTTTTTATCTGCGAGAAGTAAACAAATTTTTTCGATAAAGTCTTTCTCGTCTGTTGCCAGAAGTCCGGTCTTCCTTTGCTTTATCGATTCCTTAAGTCCTTGTACGTCAAAAGATATTGCAGGCGTGCCATGCATGTTGGCTTCTATAATTGCCATGCTCCATCCTTCGCCAATCGATGGATTTACGAAAACCCATGCTTTAGCCAATAACGATTTCTTTTCCCTTCCACTTACAGGACCCATCAATGAAATTTTTCTTCTTAACGGACTTTTCATTACAAGATTTGCAATTGTTGATGCTTCTGTGCCCCATCCGGCAATTACCAGGCGAGCATTGGGGATTTTTTCTATTATTTCGGGAAATATTTTTACAAGAAGATCTATTCTTTTATATTTCTTAATTCTTCCCAAATAAAGAAGTGTTGGGCTTGAAGATTTGTTTGGTAAGTTTTGCAGCTTTTTAGAGTCAGTTATGCCGCAGTATACAATAGAAATATTGTCATTATTAAACGTCATTTTTACCAACTCCTTCCTTGTCGTTTCTGAAATCGCAATAATAGGCATGTTTTTATAAAATAACGGAAAGATAAAACGCTCTATGATGAACCCTATGTAGCTTAATGGAAATGGAAGTTCGTAAAAAAATTGGTTCCCATGTACGTGGTATACATAAGTAATTTTGGGAAGACGGCAAAATAGCGGAGTAAAGAAGGGTATGCCGTTGACGACATCAATAACAACGTTCGCTTTTCCTCTAAAGTGGGTGAAATAATATATTATTGCCCAAAGGTAGACGGTATATCTGCTGCCTTTTCTGTATATCTTTATTCCATTTATTATTTCAAAGGATGGCAATTTTCTCTCGATATCCTCACCGCAGAAGACAGTTACTTCGTGGCCCATTTTTTTCCAGCGTTCGGCCTGTTCGAAAATATAAATTTCTCCTCCTCCTGCCCAAGTATGCTTTAAATCCCGCCAATTGAAAATAAGAATTTTCATAAAGCAGGCATAAGTATATTATACTTACGATTTGTTATCAATCGATGTATAATTGGAAAACGATGCTAAAGCTTATCTTTAGAGTGATTAAAGAACACGGGCTTGCCATATTTATTTGCGTTATTTTTCTTATTCTCCCTTTTTTTTGGTTAAAGCCAGGCGAAATGGATTTGGGAGGGGATAGTAGTCGATTATTTTTTTATGATCCTCAAAATTTTCTTAAAAACTCAAATCTTTATAATGTTGTAAGAGACGGAATAGGATCAATTGAGCCTGAATGGAGCTATGATTACGCCCTTATTCCATATTTAGCAGTATTTATATTATTAAAATCCATATTAACTTCTCCAACTAATTTAATCAATTTTTTTAATGGGATAAAACTTGCCGTTGGTTTTTTAGCGATCTATTTAGTTGTGCGAGAATTTCTCTTAGAGACATACGGCGAGAATAAAAAAGGCATGATTAATAAAGTATCAGTATTAACTGGAGTCTTCTATATCGTTTCCCAAGGATCTGTTAATTTGACCATTAGTTGGGTGACTGCGCTCACTACGCATAATCAATTTTTTATATATCCTCTTATTTTTTTCTTTCTTTTTAAATCTTTAACTACGCATAAGTATGGTTATCTTTCGATTGCATTACTGATTAGTTTTATATTTTCACCAAATTTTGGAGGACTGGAGTCTATGCCGCCCTTTTTTGCATTTTGGCCAATATCCACAGTATTTTTATTACTATACGTAAAGATTTTTGGTAAAAAATCAATTTCATGGAAAATAGTATTTGCGGGAATACTACTTTTTTTAGGTGTTCATGCTTTTCATCTTCTTGCTCAATTAGTTAGTTTATTTGATAGCGGGAGCTTTACCAATATGAGAGTTTTTGACAAAGCGTCTATGATACAGGAGGGACTTACTTTGTTTGGTGCTTACCTTTGGCGCGGAATGGCAACCTTAAATTTCCTGCTTCCCTCCCCAGACATAAATCTTCGAGGAATATCTTTTTTGTTTGCATCAATAGTTCTTGTCGGATTTATTTTAAATAAAAAGAAGGAATTCATATTAATCTCTGTTTTCTTTTTTATTACCTTTTTTTTCACAACAGCCAATATAACAAATGTCGGAGTAGAATTTTATAAAAGTTTGTTCTATGTGCCCGGATTTTCCATATTTAGGATATTTTTCCAAAAATGGCTTTATGTTTTTGTTTTCTTTTATGCTTTGCTGTTTGGGTTTGCTATCTATAGCATTATAGAAAAGCTAAAAGTAAAATATGCAAAGTATTTTTTCATTTTCGTTTTCATTTTTTTGATTATATCCGGTATTCCGTTATTCTCCGGATATCCAATTAATAAATCTGTAATAGGGCCTACCAATATAAAAACGACCATTTTAATGGACCCCAAATATGAGCAGGTACTTCAGTATATACGTGCCCTACCGGATGACGGGAAAATATTGGCATTGCCATTAATCGGTTTTAATTTTCAAGTTTTCTTTGGTGAAAATGGAGGAGCATATTTAGGGCTTAATTCGATAAGTCATCTGACAGGTAAATACAGTTTTACAGGAGAGCGGCATTTTGGCGTTACCGGACCAAATCCATATAGTTATCTGGTTCAAAAATACGCAGAGGAAAAAAACTATGAAAGATTGAATCAGATATTTTCCGTTATGAATATTCGTTATATTTTATATAATGCTGATTCCAGGCAATACGATCAAGGATTTTCAGATACCCAATTCTTCCTGCCGGAATCTTTTCCCAAAACGCAATCCGGATATGAAGAATTTCTTGGGCATTTTCCTATACGCCAAATATATAAAAACGGCAATTATGTTTTATACGAATTTAGTAAATCCAGTTATAACTCTACTATTTTTATCCCAAAAGGAGTATATGAGAGCGATGATCTTATTTTTGATGAGAAGAACTTACATTCAATTTTTATTGATAAAAATACTTGTAATAGAAAAGAGTTTGAGAAAATCTGCAAAGGAGATTATAACGCTTCAGGCAACGATGTAAATTTTAAAATGATAAACCCCGCACTTCATAAAGTAACAATCAGCCAAAAAAAACCCCAGGACGCAATGTTTTTGGTTATGCAGCACGCTTTTCATAGGGGTTGGAAACTGGTGATCGGCAAGAAAAATGTGCCAGAAGAGTCACATGTAATAGTGAATGGATATGCAAATGGATGGTTATTGAGTAAAGATGATATCCCAAAGGTAAAAAAATTTACTTTATTCATAAAGCTTGATTCGCAAAAATATTTTTGGTATGGGTGGGCAACCACATCTGCTTCTTTAATTATTGTAATTGTATTGTTAGTAGCCTCCTTAATTAAACAATGGCATTGACATTTACTCTCCGTTAAGATAAGGTATTACTTATAAGTTTATGACTAGGATTAGCATAAGGTATCGCGATAAAGCTCGAAAACGCTTGCTGGAGAGCGCTGATGTCAAAAAAAAAGTTGCCCAAGAATGCTTGGCGTCAATTTTAGCCGCTAGTCAAATTATGGTCGACACATTTGAATCCGGTGGGAAAGTAATGATTTGTGGAAATGGTGGTAGCGCAGCTGATTCTCAGCACATGGCAGCAGAATTAGTTTGCATGTTAAATAAAGCATTTGTAAGGCCTGGTCTTCCAGCTGTTGCTTTAAGTACGGATACATCTATTCTTACGGCACACGCCAATGATCTGGGTTTTGAAAACATTTTTAAACGTCAAGTCGACGCATTAGGTAAAGCTGGAGACGTATTAATTGGAATCACGACAAGTGGCAGCTCTCCAAATATTCTTGCCGCAATCAGTTCTGCAAGAGTTGCTAAAATACATACAATCATGCTAACCGGGAACGGAAAAAAAACAAAAAAATTAGCGGATGTTGTATTGTCGGTTCCCAGTAGCAATACTCAGTACATTCAAGAATCACATATAGCTATTGAACACATAATATGTGAGATTGTAGAAGATCACCTCTTTGGTGTAAAAAAGTAAGATATGGTAATAAGTAGAACCCCTTTTCGGATTTCTTTTTTTGGTGGAGGAACTGATTATCCTGGGTGGTATAAAAAACATGGAGGAGTTGTCTTAGCAACTACTATCGATAAGTATTGTTATATTAGTGCCCGCTATCTGCCGCCTTTTTTTGGTGATAAGTATCGCATTGTCTATTCAAAAATTGAGAGTTGTAAAAAGCTTGATGAAGTTCTCCATCCCTCTGTCCGTGAGATTATACGTTTCCTAAAAATAGATGAAGGTTTGGAAATACATCATGATGCTGATTTGCCGGCCAGATCAGGACTAGGATCAAGTTCTGCTTTTACGGTAGGGCTTCTTAATGCTTTGTATGCACTAAAGGGACGCATGATCAACAAACAGCAAATAGCCAAAGAGAGTATTCACCTGGAGCAGAATATCTTAAAAGAAACAGTCGGTTCGCAAGATCAGGTTCAAGCCTCATATGGAGGTTTTAACCACATAACTTTTCATCCGGACGGAGAGATAATATCAAGACCAGTAACTCTTTCTTCCGAAAGGATTAAGGATTTGGAAAATCACCTGATGCTTTTTTATACCGGTATTCCCAGAACGGCTTCAGAAGTAGCAAAAAGCTATGTTAAGAAAATCGATGATCAAAAAAAACAATTAACCATTATGCAAAATTCAGTAGAAGCGGCTCTTTCAATTTTAACCAGCAATCAAGATATAAAAGCTTTTGGTGAACTTTTAGACGAGTTTTGGCAAATTAAAAAAACCTTAAGTCCTCAGGTTTCAAGCTCTTTTATTGATGAAATTTATGAAAATGCCAAAAGTGCTGGAGCTATTGGAGGAAAATTGATTGGCGCTGGGGGCGGAGGATTTCTTCTTCTCTTCGTCTCTCCAGCCAAGCAAAAAAAAGTAAGGGATAATTTGAAAAAACTTATCTATGTGCCTTTTAGATTTGAATCCCAAGGTTCTCGAATCATCTTTTATGATACACAGGAAGATTATTCCGCTGAGCTTAAACGTCGTTTAATTATACAAACATGAATAAATCAAGAGATATTAAAACCGTACTTATTACAGGAATAAGTGGCTCAGGAGGAAGTTATCTGGCTGAATATATAGTGAATAATCATCCAAAGGTTGAGGTGCACGGCATTTCCCGCTGGCATTCTACTACGGTAGATAATTTAAGCATAGTCCATAAAAGGGTTACTGTTCATGAAGCAGATTTAATGGATATGAGTTCGATAATTGAGGTTTTGCAAAAAGTAAAGCCGGATGCTATTTTTCATTTGGCAGCCCATGCAAACGTTAGGGCATCATTTATTACTCCTATTGCAGTATTAAATAATAATATCATTGGCACAGCCAATCTTTTTGAGGCGATTCGATTAAGCAATAACCGTCCTATTGTCCAACTTTGTTCTACGTCAGAAGTTTACGGACAAGTAGATCCTAAGTACGTGCCCATTGTGGAAGATGCGCCAATCAAACCGGCAAGCCCCTACGCCGTATCAAAGACAGCTCAAGACTTATTGGGATGGAGCTATTTTACAAGTTACAAGATGCCAATTATTCGCACGCGTATGTTTGCATATGTAAATCCACGGCGGGCGGATTTGTTTGCCTCCGCTTTTGCCAAGCAAATAGCTTGGATTGAAGAAGGTTTGCAAAATAAATTAGTTCATGGAAATTTGGATTCTGTTCGAACATTTATCGATGTGAGAGATGCTATGAGAGCATATTGGGAAGCGATAGTGCATTGTGAGCCTGGTGAAGTTTACAATATTGGTGGCACAACCACGATGACGGTGGGTAAGTTTTTAAAAAAATTAATCTCAATGGCTAAAGTTCAAATTCATACACAGCTTGATCCTAAGCTACTTCGTCCAGCCGATGTTACACTTCAGATTCCCTCTGTTGAAAAATTCATTAAGAAAACTGGTTGGAAACCTCTCTATTCCTTTGAAGAGAGTATTACTCAACTACTCTCTTACTGGAGGGAGCAAGCAAAAAAGCAAAAAAATGAATGAAAAAATTTACCGTTTACTATATAGGATTAGACGCGTAGAAGAAGAGATCGGAAAAGTCTACCCAACTAATAAAATTAAAAGCCCGGTACATCTTTCAATTGGACAGGAAGCTGTATCGGTCGGGGTATGCCTTGCCTTAGACTCTCAAGATATAGTTTTTGGCACTTACCGTGGTCATGCACTCTATCTGGCAAAAGGTGGAAATTTAAAGAAAATGATTGCAGAACTCTACGGAAGAGCCACAGGTTGTGCTAAAGGAAAAGGAGGCTCAATGCATCTGATTGATGTAACAGCTGGCGTAATGGGAGGATCTGCTGTTGTGGGAACAACTATTCCGCAATCAGTTGGGTATGCATATGCTTTAAAAATTAAGAGAAGCAGTAAAGTTGTGGTAAGTTTTTTTGGAGATGGGGCAGTGGACGAAGGAGTTTTTCATGAAAGTATTAATTTTGCTGCACTTAAAAACCTTCCCATTATATTTGTGTGTGAAAATAACTCTTATGCCATTCATACCCATCAAATTAAAAGGCAGGCAAATCCAAAAATTTGGGAAAGAGTCAAATCATACGGAATACCTTCAGAGAGGATAGAAGGTAACGATCTTTTCGAAATATATCAAAAGGTAGGTAATGCTGTTAAGGCTTTACGATCTGAAAAGTTAGGTCCAATTTTCTTTGAATGCACAACTTATCGGTTAAAGGAGCATGTAGGTCCAAATGAGGATTACCATTTGGGATATAGGACAAGGGAGGAAGCAGAGCCTTGGTTAAAAAATGATCCTCTCCAAAAACTAGCCTTACTCATTAAACCAAAAAAACGTCAGAAGATTGAAAAAGAAGTAGAAAAAGAGATTGAAGAGGCTTTTGAATATGCCGAAAAAAGTCCGTTTCCGAAAAGTTCTGAATTATTTACTGATGTTTTTAAAAACTAATATAAGCAGAGCTTGCGCTTTAACGAGCTAAAGCAGAGCTTGAATTAAAAATTATGAAACGAAACCTATCTTATGTAGAAGCAATACGCGAGGCAAGCGATCAAGAGATGGATCGTGACAAATCCGTGATTGTATTTGGCTTGGATGTAGATGATCCCAAAGCTATTCAGGGTACAACTCTAGGTTTGGTACAAAAGTATGGACATGAGCGCGTATTCGGCACCCCCCTTTCTGAAGATGCTATGACCGGTGCTGCAATAGGCATGGCTTTAGCTGGGCTAAAGCCTATCCATATACATATCCGCATGGATTTTATGCTGCTTGCCATGAATCAGCTTGTTAATGTAGCCGCAAAGAGTCATTATATGTTTGGAGGACAAGTACACATACCTTTGGTTGTGCGTTCAATGATAGGAAAAAGCTGGGGACAGGGTGCGCAACATTCTCAAAGTTTATATTCTTTTTTTATGCATGTTCCAGGCTTAAAAGTGGTTGCTCCTACAACGCCATATGATGCCAAGGGTTGTCTTATTGAAGCAATAAGAGACAATAACCCCGTAATCTATATTGAACATCGCATTTTACATTCTCAGAAGGGTTATGTTCCGGAGGAGTTATACACAGTTGCTCCGGGAAAAGCAAGGGTTACGGTTAAAGGCAAGGATATTACCCTTGTTGGCATTTCCTATATGCAGCTTGAATGCCAGAGAGCCGCGCGTTATCTTGAATCCGCAGGAATTAAAGCAGAGGTCATAGACCCAATTTGGCTGTCCCCGTTAGATATTGACACAATCATTGCATCTGTTATTAAAACTGGCAGGTTAATTGTTGCGGATAACGATTGGACGACTTGTGGAGCCGGAAGTGAGATTGTCTCTCTGGTTTTGGAAAAATTACAAGGAGTAAGGGAAATAAAAATCCATCGTATGGGTTTTACTCATGTAACTTGTCCTCCGACTCCACCACTTGAGAAACTTTTTTACCCTGATGGACGTGACATCGCATCGGCCTCTTTTGATTTGGTCAAAGGTGGAAAAAACAAGTGGGTTTCAGAAGAGCAAATAGATCTTAAAGAAGTTGAGTTTAGAGGACCTTTTTAATGAAAAATTTATACCTACCTTTAATGAGAAATAATATCACTCGGGAAGACTTGGATGTTCTTATCCAGTTTCTGAAACAGAAAGACCCGATGTTGACTCAAGGAAAAAATGTACTAGAGTTTGAAAGGGAATGGTCAAAATGGTTGGGAGTTAAATATAGCGTGCTTGTTAATTCGGGCTCATCAGCTAATTTAATTACTTTGTCTGCTCTAAGGGAATCTGCAGGAACAGGCGAAATAATTGTTCCTCCGTTAACCTGGGTATCAGATATTGCCTCAGTAATACAGTGTGGCTTTAAACCTGTCTTTGCGGATATAAGTCTTAGGACACTTGGAATGGATACTGAAAAAATACTTGAAAAAATCACTTCTAAAACTAAGGCTGTTTTCATAACGCATATATTAGGATTAAACGCATTAACCCAAAAATTATTAGATGAGTTAAAAAAAAGAAATATTCCCTTGATTGAAGATGCGTGCGAATCGCATGGGGCAACTTTTAAAGGTAAGAAAGTTGGAACCTTCGGCTTAATGTCTAATTTTTCTTTTTACTATGCGCATCACATGAGCACCATTGAAGGGGGTATAGTTTCAACAAATGATAGTAAATTATACGAGATGATAAGAATGTTTAGAGCTCATGGTATGGTAAGAGAATCAACCTCCAATGATCTGAAACAAAGTTACTATAAAAAATATCCGGACTTAAATCCTGATTTTATTTTTGCTTTTCCTGCCTTTAATGTTCGTTCAACTGAAATTAGCGCAGTCTTAGGGCGCGCCCAAATTAGGAGACTAGATAGTAATAATAAAATTAGATCTAAAAACTTTAGGATCTTTTTAGAAAATTTAGATAAAAAAATTTATTATACTGATTTTGATATTACCGGTAGCTCAAATTACGCCTTTATTCTCATTTTGAAAAAACAAGATGTGAAACTTTGTCAAAAAATAATGACGGCTCTTCGCAATAATGGCATCGAGTTTCGTAGAGGTACTTCCGGCGGAGGAAATCAACTTAGGCAACCGTATCTTAAAAAAATTGTTGGTGAAAAAGAGCATGAAAAATACCCAAATGTAGAGCATATCCATTTTTACGGTTTTTATATCGGCAATTACCCTTCCTTAGAAAAGGACAAAATTTTAAAACTTTGTAAAATTTTAAATAATATACAATGAAAACAAAAATTGTAATTTGTGGTGCCAGTGGTTTTATCGGTAGAAATATAGCAGAAAAGCTGGCTACAAGAGATGATTTAGTTGTATTTGGCACGTATTTTAAAAACAAACCGAGTGGAACTTCCAGAAAAATCAAACTTATTCAAGCTGATCTAACAAAGATTGAAGATGTGGAAAAGGTAATTGCGGGGAAAGATATTGTTATTCAGGCGGCTGCAGTAACCTCCGGATCTAAGGACATTGTCATGAAGCCCTATGTCCATGTTACTGACAATGCAATCATGAACAGTCTTATCTTTAGAGCAGCTTTCGAAAATAAGCTCAAACATGTCGTCTTTTTTAGCTGCACTGTTATGTATCCGAATCAAGAGAAATCCGTAAGAGAAGAAGATTTTAGATACCAAATAACCGATAAATATTTTGGTGTGGGCTGGACTAAAGTTTATCTGGAAAAAATGTGCGAATTTTTCTCTAAAATTTCCAAGACTAAATATACGGCAATTAGACATTCCAATATCTATGGCCCATTTGATAAGTACGATTTGGAGCATTCGCATGTCTTGGGGGCTACTATTACAAAGGTCATGAAGGCTCAAGAAAAAATTGTGGTGTGGGGAGACGGGTCTGAGTCCAGAGATCTGTTATATGTGTCAGATCTGGTAAATTTTGTCGAATTGGTACTCAGTCACCAAAAAACTCCCTTCGAATTGGTCAATGTTGGCCTTGGTTCTGCTATCTCAGTTGCAAATTTAGTCAAGAAGATTATTGAAGTTTCAGGCAAAAAAATCAAAATTGAATTTGACATATCAAAACCTACCATTAAGTTTAGCCTTTCTTTAAATCTTGACAAAGCTAAGAAAGTGTATAATTGGAAACCGAAGGTAGCCATTGAAGAGGGCATAAAAAAAACAATTAATTGGTACCAAAAAAATATTTTATGAGTTTTTTTAAAGATAAAAAAATATTGATTACGGGTGGTACGGGTTTGATAGGCAGGCCATTGGTAGAAATGTTGGTCGAGGCAGGCGCCAAGATAGTCGTTATCTCCCTTGATGATCCGAGTCGCGCGCCTAAGGGCGTCAAATTTATTCGTGCCGATTTGCGGGAGTTTAGCAATTGTATGGAAGCATGTAAAGATCAGGAGATTGTTTTCCATTTAGCCGGAATTAAAGGCTCGCCAAAAATGACTGCAAAACAACCTGCCAGTTTTTTTGTTCCCACCATTACCTTTAATACCAATATGATGGAAGCTGCAAGGAGAATGGGAGTTTTCCGCTATCTTTATACATCCACTGTTGGAGTATATGCTCCCGCCGAGATATTTTACGAAGATGATGTCTGGAAGACCTTTCCGTCTGAAAATGATCGTTTCGCCGGATGGGCAAAAAGGATGGGTGAGCTGCAAGCAGAAAGCTATAAGATTGAATATGGTTGGGATACGATATCAATTGTCAGACCTGCCAATGTGTATGGACCATATGACAACTTTGATCCTCAAACTGCTATGGTAATTCCCTCTCTTATCAATAGGGCTCTTGGTGGAGAAAATCCTTTATCTGTTTGGGGCGATGGGTCTCCTATTAGGGATTTTATTTATTCTAAAGATGTAGCCCGCGGCATGATGTTGGCTGTAGAAAAAGGAGTTAATGTTCCGGTAAATTTAGGCAGCGGTACTGGAGTAACTATAAAAGAGATAGCAGAAGTTATTGCAAGAAATGTACCCGGTGGATCTATTAAGATTGTGTGGGATAAAGACAAACCAAAGGGAGATGCAAAAAGACTGATGGATATAGGAAGAGCTAAGGAATTATTGGGATTCAAACCCAGATATTCTCTGGAACAGGGAATCAAAGAAACAATGGAATGGTATAAGAATAACAAAGATGATTTGAAAAAAAGATATAATGTCTTTTATGAATCAAAAGCTCAAAAAGGCAATAAATAAGTTTCTCATAACTGGTACTTCAAGTGGTTTAGGAAAATATCTTTATAATAAATTGGGTGGAATTTCCATAAATAGAGAAAAAATTCAAAAAAATGGTGCAGAAATAATCATTCACTGTGCTTTTAATTCACAGCAGAGCCCCAAAGATATCGAGCAATATTTCCGAGATAATGTTTTACTGACAGAGGAACTTACCAATATGCCTCATAAAAAGTTTATATTTATCTCTTCCGTTGATGTGTATCCCAAAAATTCAAATAGACATATAGAAGATGAAATTATAGACATAAATAATGCAGACAATTTATATGCTAAAACAAAACTCTTGTCGGAAGAAGTAGTTAGAAAGAATTGCCCTAATTTTTTAATTCTAAGATGCAGTGCGTTATTAGGAAAAGACTCTAGAAAAAACAGCCTAATTAAAATTATTCAAGATGACAATCCAACTTTAACTCTTTCTCCTGATTCCTCTTTCAATTATATATTACATAAAGATGTTCTAGGGTTTATAAAGCTTGCAGCAGAAAAAGATTTGCAAGGAATATATAATTTGGCATCATCTGATAATATCACTCTTTCAAAAGTAGCCGGACTTTTTAAGAGAAAAGTCAATTTTGGAAATTATATATATAATGTTGGTGATATAGACAACAGTAAGGCTTCAATTCTACTCCTTGCTTTTAAAAAGACTTCAGAAGAAGTAATTTCTCAATTTCGTTTGTCGGTTTGATTCTATGTCTTACTTTATTAAACAAATTTATAAAAAAGAAGATGCATCTTTGAAAAAAGCAGTTTTTTTAGATAGGGATGGGGTACTTATTGATAACGTCAGCTATCTTTCTGACCCTTCACAAATCCATCTTTTACCGGGAGTAGCGCAAGGAATAAAAAAATTCAATGCCGAGAATTCAATTTTGATTGTCGTTACAAACCAGCCAGTTGTTTCCAGAGGCCTGGCAACTATAGAGAAGGTTAAAGCAATAAATAATAGCTTAGTGGCAATATTAAACCAAAAACGTGCATATATTAATGCTGTATATTTCTGTCCGCATCACCCGGAAAGACATCATCCTGATATTCCCCCAAAGGCCATGAAGTATCGCATTGAATGCGAGTGTAGAAAGCCAAATCTGGCAATGTTAGAAAATGCAGTTGAAGATTTTAATATCAATAAAGCCAAGGCCTTTATGATTGGCGACAGAGCAAGTGACATCAAAGCAGGGGAGAAGTTAGGTCTTACGACAATTCTGATAGGCGAGAATACTTATTCTGTTAAACCAGATTATGTTGTTTCCGATTTTAGTCAGGCGGTGGATATAATATGCAGGCAATAATTATAGCAGGCGGAAAGGGAACCAGAATGGGTTTGTTGGGAACAACTTTACCCAAGGCATTGCTTCCGTTAAATAACAAACCATTAATTGATTTTAGCATTAACCATTTAATTAAGAATGGTTGCGACAGTATAATTATTTGTGGCGGACACTTAGGTAATAAACTCCAAAAATATATTCAGGGAAACGAGTATGGCGTTCCCATAATGCTTTTTATAGAGAGTAAGCCCTTAGGCAATGCAGGGGCACTGCATTTAGCTAAAGACCTGCTGGCAGATGAATTCATGGTGCTATTCGGAGACATCTATACAACCATTAATTTAAAAACAATGCTTAAATTCCATAAGCAAAAAAAAGCAGATGCAACATTGGCATTACATAAATCAGATCATCCCCAAGACTCAACGGTGGCAATAATTGACAAAAAGAATAGATTAGTGGACTTTATAGAAAAACCAGGAAAAAATTGGAAGAAATATGGAAATTTGACCAAATCCTCAATTTATATATTGAAAAAAAACGCAATAAACTTTATCCCAAAAAGTAGAAAAGTAGATTTTGAGAAATATGTTTTCCCAAAAATGCTAAAGAGTGGAAAAAAATTGTTCGGATACGTTACAAATGAGTATATAAAGGATATAGGAACACCACAAAGGCATAAAGAAGTTCAGGAGTATGTTAAGAAAAGACCTTAAATATTTTTAAATTCCGATCGTTTAATAAGCTGATATCCTTTTATGAGTTCTTTTATTCCCTCATCTAACGATCTCTTTGCTTCAAACCCAGCAATTTTGAGTCTCTGACTTGAGACAATGTAGTTTCTTTTATCAGGATCTGAATTTATCTCTGCAAAGTCAATATAAAATTTTGGTAGATGTTGTTTAATTTTGACCGCTAACTCTTCCTTTGATAGATTTTCAGAATCTAAGCCAAGATTATACGCTTTTCCAATCATTTTTTTGTGATTTTCAATGGAGTAAATAAAACAATCTACGACATCACGAATATGGACAAAATTTCTTTTAAAATTTTTTTCAAAAAGCACAATATAGCCATCAGTTAGAGCGGTATATACAAAATGATTCACCAATAGATCTAATCTTAGTCTTGGAGACATGCCAAAAACCGAAGCAAGTCTAAGGGTAATAGTATTTTTTGATGATAATATTTCTTCCTCTGCATCCGTCTTGGTTTTTCCATAGAGGGTAACAGGCTTAAGCGGTGTCTCTTCTGTGCAGAAATTTTTACCCTCCGGGGTACCATACCCATTATTTGTCATAGGAAAAACGACCAATTGACTTCTGCTTCTTAACTTATTAAGTAATCTTATAGAATCTAGATTTGTCGTTGTTGCAAGATACGGATCACTGTCACAAGCAGAGGTTCCGACAATTGCAGCAAGGGGCACTAAGATATCAGTATTTTTAATGAGTTTACCCATCAAGCTCTTGTCGCGGACGTCTCCAAAAACAAAATCAAAATTAGGATTATTGCACAAATGGAATAAGCTCCGCTGTCGGTACATGAGGTTATCTACTGCTGTAACTTTATAACCTTTATCCAAAAGAATTTCGCACAAAACTGAACCCAGATAACCCGCGCCACCCGTAACCAAAACATTCATCAGTCAATTTTAACATAAAATATTTGTTGAATTCAAGGTTACGATTTGCATCACGTAATTTCCTCCTGAAAGCCATTCGTTGCATCAAGTTAAAATCCTCCTAAAATTAAACAGATATTTCTGTCCATGAGGAGGTGAATCCTGTGATAAAAAAAGATGTACATGCTGTTATTCGGGCGTTTTCAAAACAGTATAAATATACAAAGAAAAAAGGAAAATCTGAGTTATTGAGTCGCCTTGTTAAAACAACCGGATATTCAAGAAAACATTTGATGGAAGTCTTGCCTAATCCGCCAAAAGTTAGAAAGAGAAAGAAACGGATACAAAGATCACGATATCTGCAAGTTTTAAGACCGCTTCGTATTCTTTGGGCTGTATCTAATTATGCTTGCGGAAAAAGATTGAAACCATTGCTGTCAAGTTTGATTGCGACATTACGAAGACATAAGGAACTTACTGTTACTCCCAAGGAGAGAAAACTGCTTTTGCAAATTTCATCGGCAACAATTGACAGGCTTTTGGTTCATGATAGAAAACGGATTAATATTAAAGGCCGTTCTCGGACTAAACCGGGAAGCCTTTTAAAACACCAGATACCAATCAAAATGTGGTCTGATTGGGATAACGCAAAGCCTGGTTTTGTTGAGATTGATTCAGTTCATCATTGCGGAACAAGTCTTTGCGGAGACTACGTTTTTACGCTTGATTTAACTGATGTTTCAACAGGATGGAATGAATGCTGCGCCCATTTAGGCAAAAGCGAATATAAGACGCTTGGAGCCCTGGAAACAATCAGGCAAAGATTACCCTTTAAACTTCTGGGAATTGATTTTGATTGCGGAGGAGAATTTGTGAACTGGCATTTAGTCAGGTATTGTCAGAAAAACAAAATCACTTACACCAGAGCCAGGGAAAGCATTTCAAATGACCAGCCGTATATTGAACAGCAGAACTATTCCGTTGTCAGACGATTTGCGGGGTACCAAAGGCTTGATACGGAAAACAGCTTGGAATCCTAAACAAGCTTTACGAGCTTCTTTCCGATTATCAGAACTTTTTCCAACCGGTAATGCGGCTTAAAACAAAAATACGAGACGGAGCAAGAGTAACGAGGATTTACGACAAACCCTTGACCGCCTATCAGAGACTTTTGAAACGTAAAGATATCTCAAGAAACACAAAAGGCAAACTGAGGATTCGGTACAAGAAAATTAATCCTAAAAAGTTGCTTTTGGAAATCACAAGTCTTGGAAAGAAGTTGTCGGAAAGATAAATACATTCAGGAGGAAAACTATTGATGCAATGAATCCTCGTTTAAGAGGATTTTATTGTGATGCAAGACGGGTTATGGGTTAAAAGTGATATAATGCAATAATGACGTCAGTTTTTATTTTTCGACATGCCGAAGTAATTTATCCTTTAGATAAACAAGGAAGAAAATTAATGTATCCCCCAGAAACTCATATAAGTGATACTGGCAAGAAGCAATTTACTTCTTTAATGGAGACATTGAGAAATCGGGGAGTCGTATTTGATTTAGTTGAAACAAGTCCTTATACACGAGCTGTTGAGTCAGCTCAAGTTTTAGCTGAAGTTTTTAGGTTAGGAGAGTCAGCAATAAATCCCGGACTTTCCGATTCGTACGTTCCAGGTTGGATCGGTGTACCTTTAAGTAAACAACAAGAATTGATGGATAAAGGCGAAGATATTTATCTTCATCCTCTTTCAGAAGATCAGGAAGTATACGAGCAAGTAGCCAAAAGGATGACTGAGGCTTTTCAGAACATTGTCAAGGAAAATGAAGGGAAAACAGTTGCCTTAGTCAGTCACGGAGATCCAATTAGACTTTTAATGCACAGGCTCGATCATCCAATAGGCATAATCCCCAATATGAGCATATTAAGTAAAGAAGGTTATTTAAAAAGAGGCGAGGTCTTTCAAGTGACCGTCGACAAAGAAGGAAAAATCTTCGAGAAAAAATTAATAAGTAATTTAGAAGGTATTGTTGGTATAAGAGAAATATATGAAGATGGGTTCTTGAGTCCAGAAAGTAAATAGTTTCCCGCAACTTATACTAATCATATGGAGGAAGGATCAAGAATTGAAATAACTCCAGGTGCAACACCTGTTGAATTCACTGAAAGCCCAAAGTGGTGGCAAGATTTAAAAAAAGCTTACGATTTACTTTGCCATGATAGACCAAGTGAGCCAGTTGATATCCTTTACTTCTTTGGGCGTTCATATTTTGATGCCCCAAAAGAAGGATTATATCGGCTTGCAGTTGATTTATATCAAGAAGGAAGGGTTAGAAAAATTATCATTCCCGGAACTGAAGGGGAACGTTTAGGCAGAAATATACCAAGAGAATCTCACCCCGGAAAAACACTGATGAGGGATCGTTTGGTCCGAATGGGTATCCTAGATTCAGATATAATAGACAGTGCACCAGGCTATCATACCAGACAAGAAGGAGATGCTTTCTTAAATTATTCTTTTGAAAACGGTCTCTACAATGCAATTGCCTTAACCAATCCTACCCAGATAGTTCGTGCTGTGCTTAGTCTTGTTGCAAAAATCGATAGTGATCATCTGCCTGTAAGTGTATTCGCTGTAGTACCCAACCCATTAACTTTTGATTGGGGAAGAATGGTAAAAGGATCTCAGGGAGCAGAGCGTAAACCAGCTTATAAACATTTATACCAAGAGTTTGAGGGAATTCATAAATACCAAAATTATCCTCCTCCTAATAACATAGCAACTTTTAGCAAGCTTTTTGAATATATGGAAGCTCGTGATTCCGGCGCAATTTCTAAATAATTTTCGGCTTCGGAATCGGGATAATAAATTTTCCACCTTTTTCTTTAAACCACTTTTCTTTTTCCATGATATTATCGGCGTAATTCCAGGCGGTAATTATTATATAATCTGGAGTTTTTGTTTTTAATGTATACGGTGAAACTATTGGAATATGAGTTCCCGGTGTAAATTTACCTTGTTTGGAAGGAGCGCTATCGGTTATATAGTCTATAATATTGGGCCCAATATTGCAGTACTGTAAAAGCG
>CAZRWL010000020.1:0-14533 GCA_964603935.1 uncultured Gammaproteobacteria bacterium
GCCGAGGTTCAGAATCGAACTGAAATAGCCTGTTCTTCAGACAGGTGCCTTGACCAACTTGGCTACCTCGGCAGGAATATAATGATATCAATTTTTAAGCTGACAATCAATTAATGATGTTGTACAATAAAAGATGTGGACATTTTTATAGATAATCTTTATTTCGTATGGGTTAATTCCTCTTTGGCTTTGGTTGCCGTTCTTTTTGGATGGCTCATGAGTAAAGCTAATTCTGTTTTTGCAAAAATGTGGACAGGTTTTCTCTGGTTATTGTTTCTACCCAATACTATTTATATACTAACTGACATTTCCCACATCGCAGAGCAATGGTCGCAAGTTAGCAACTTATTCAGACTTATTTTAGTAATTCAATACTCAATTTTTTTGATTTTTGGAATCGTCACATTCATTTTTGCTGTCTATTTCTTCCAGAAATTGCTTGAGGGAAAATCTCACAAGGAAAAAAAGAAAATGAAACCATTAACATTTACTGCCATACTTGCAATAAATTTTTTGGTTGGTTTTGGAGTTGTGCTTGGGGGAATAGAAAGAACCAATTCGTGGTATGTATTTACCGACCCATTAAGAGTAATCGGAGATGTTCTGACATTAATTAATTCCCAAGAATTACTGATGCTTTCCGCAGGTTTTGGTATTTTGTCAAACCTCATCTATTTTCTTATAGGTGAAGCAGTAATAACATGGGGAAAAAAATACCTCAAAAGGTAGTGGGCACTAAGGGATTTGAACCCCTGACATCTTCGATGTAAACGAAGCGCTCTACCGCTGAGCTAAGTGCCCTGAACGAATGTGAAGAGTGGGCCCGAGAGGACTTGAACCTCCACTCCTTTCGGAATACGCACCTCAAGCGTACGCGTATACCAATTCCGCCACGAGCCCAAACTAATCGAATTATACCAATTTTGTGCCCAGGGGGAGACTCGAACTCCCAAGCCCTTGCGAGCACAGCGTTCTGAACACTGCATGTCTACCATTTCATCACCTGGGCGCACTACTTGTTCTTAATTCTACCAGAAGGCTCAAAGCTTGACAACTTTGCGAAAGTATGACACGATAAATTACCAATGAAAAGATTTTTCCTGCTCACCTCTTTTTTCATTTTTACGCCTGTCTTAATCTTCGTCAGCATTATTTCCTTCTTATTCTTATCCTACAATTACAAAGCTCGCAACGGATTATTTGCTCAAAATTCCAATTATAGCGTTGCGTTCGCGGCTCTTCCTTCCGCGGAAAACGTGCTGGAAGATAGCATTGTTTTTAAAGACGCTAGGACAGAGATAATAAGACAATTTTTCGAAAAATATAAATCCCCACTTGCGCCTTTCGCTCAAAACGTGGTCGAAGATGCGGAGAAATATGGCTTAGATTATCGCTTACTTCCTGCCATTGCAATGCAGGAATCAAATCTGTGTCACAAAATCATAACTGATTCATATAATTGCTGGGGCTTCGGAATATACGGAAAGAAAGTTACCAGATTTGAAAGTTACCCTGAAGCTATAGATACGGTATCCAAAACACTTGCGAATAATTATATCGCAGGAGGCTTGGACACGCCTGAAAAAATTATGAAGAAATACACCCCTTCAAGCAACGGCTCTTGGGCATACAGCGTTAGTTATTTCATGAACCAACTTCAATAAGCCTATAGAAAGCCACTTGACAAACCTATAGTTGTCTGATATAATACTCTTTAGATCCTAAGGTATGCCTTTCCAAATGCATACGTTAGGATTTTTTATTGGGCAAAGCCCAATAACCCGCCGGCCAATCGCTCCGTGAGCCGTCTACGAATAGCAGTGAAAAGGCTAACGATAAGATTAGGCGGGTATGAATGGGACTTATGAACAAATTATTTGTTTATATATTTTTATTCATTATTATTGCTTTATTCAATAACCCTATTGCTTTTGCTGCGGAAAATTCCTCAGGATCTTCCGCAACTTTATTAACAGCTATTGAAGAAGAAACCGATAGCCGCGTAAAAGTTTTGAAAAAATTTTTGGAAAAATACAGATCTCCGCTCATTCCTTTTGCATCTACTTTTGTAGAAGTTGCTGACAAGTATGACATTGACTGGAAACTTGTTGCTGCTATTTCAGGTGTGGAATCAACTTTCGGCCGGGAAATTCCCGACAATTCTTTCAACGGATGGGGATGGGGAATATATGGAGACAACATTATCAGATTTTCCTCATGGGAAGAGGGAATCGAAACGGTTTCGGAAGGTCTAAGGACAAATTATATTAACAAATGGGGAGCGGAAGATGTTTGGGAAATAGGTAGATTTTATGCTTCCTCTCCAACCTGGGCGCAAAGAGTTGTGTATTTTATGGACAAAATTGATGAATTCAAAGACAAGAATTTAGCCGCAAGCCTATCCATCTCGCTATAACTTGTGTTATAATTATTTTCGGCCCAAGCATGGGTCGGTGGCGGAACTGGCATACGCGCATGGTTTAGGACCATGTCCCGAAAGGGATGGAGGTTCAACTCCTCTCCGACCCACCGGCATAACTAAAAATTTATGAATAAAAATATTTCAGCAATGCAGAAAGAACCAAACGGAACTATCAGGTTAACCATTACAATTCCATCAGCGGATGTTAAGAAAGCATGGGAAGATGTAATGGCGGATGTTGTAAAAAATGCGGAAATTCAGGGGTTTAGAAAAGGAAAGGCTCCAAGAAAATTAGTTGAAGAAAAAACAGACCGCGAAAAAATCAAAGAAGAAGTCTTAAAAAAACTTTTGCCAATAGCGTACACCGAAGCTGTTAAAATTCAGGGAATAAAACCGATTATCAATCCTAAAATCCACATCGAGAAGCTGGAGGATCCGCAGACCCTGAGCGAGTCAAAGGGTTGGCAATTCACCGCTTTAACATGCGAAGCGCCGATTATCAAACTGGAAAACTACAAGGACAATGTCAAAAAGATTACCGCGAAAAATAAAATCATCATTCCGGGCAAGGAATCAATCCCTACTAAATTCGAGGATATTGTCAAAGCGCTTTTGGAAAGCATAACAGCTGAAATCCCAGGAATTCTAGTTGACAATGAAACAGACAGGTTACTTTCCCAAACTCTCGAGGATGTTAAAAAATTAGGCTTAACATTAGACCAATACCTGTCTTCAACAGGAAAAAATCCGCAAATCCTAAGAGAGGAATATAGAAAAAAGGCAAATCAGGACATCAAATTGGAATTTGCGCTTGCGAAGATTGCAGAAGAAGAAAAAATAGTTGTTGAGGAAAAAGAAATCACCAAAGCAATACTTGCCGGCAAAACTGACGATGAAAAAAAGAATCTGGAAAACAACCGCTATTTGCTCGCAAGCATCTTAAGACAGCAAAAAACCCTTGATTTTCTCAAGAATTTGTGATAAGGTGCAGGTATGAAAAAGACAAAGGGCAGAATAAAGCAGTATGTGGAGAAAAACCCCATTGAGGAGCTTTTGAGCATTGGGACGGGAGCGGTTTCTTCGGTAGCAGACACAGGCAGGAAAATAGCCGATATTGACAAATGGGATGAAGTCTTGGGGTTTACTGACCCAAAAGAAAAACAAAAACAACAAGTAGCAGGAGAACTTACTGAAGGACAAATACTGGATCTTAGAAAAATTCATAAGCAAGATCAGGAAGAAGCTGCAAAAGCAGAGAAAAACTCCGATATAGAGCCAGGAATTGACTATAGACGAGAAATTGTTCATGCGGGAGAAAGACTTGCAAGTCAAGAGAATAGGGAAATGGAAGCCCAGCTTAGAGAAATAATGGCAGAAATTAAAAAACTGGCAGACAGCTCTAACGAATTACGGATTCAGTTTAAGGAAGTTGCAGTTGAACAGCGCGCAGAAAAACCAGGAAAGTATCATAAAAATTTCTTTGAATGGCTGCTTTCCGTAGTTAGAATTGCCAGAATGAAAGTGGAAGATTCAGGAGCGTGGTTGGCAGCAATGCACAGTAAGAAGAAATCAAGACAATATGGAGCAATGGCCAAAAAGCACGGCACAACTTTTACTTTAAATAACGAGCGCACCGTCGCCACCCAGGTTGGATAAGCTAAAAATGACTCTTGACGCGGAAAAAAATAATTGCTAGAATAATTTTATTAAATGAAATCTAAAGTTTTATCATACAAAATTCTCCTTATTACCCGTTGAAGGCGGAGAATTTCTGTTAATTAGAACAGATTGCACCCGCCAACAGGCGGGTTTTTTTATTGTCTTAAGTTTATGAAAGAAACTATTAATTTCTGTCAGGAACCAAGCGAAGCACTCTTGAGGAAGCTGGAAGAATCGAATGGTGATCCAAAATCGGCTATAGGCCAACACGCTCTAGACGAAATGGGGAAAAATAAAAGGGGATGGCAGCCAGCTTGGGATGCCAGAGACGCAAGAAATTCGAATCTTTAATAAGCAACACATCAAGCAAGGGTTCCCTTATGACAACACGAGTAAACTTTATTTCAATTATTAAAATTATTACCCCCGTATGGGAGGTTTATTCACGTAAGTAAATTCTACGTGGAACAGTAACCTCCCAAAAGGGAGGTTTTTTTATGGAAAGGAGGTAAATTACAATGGAGAAAGAACCAAACAAATCAGAACAAAACAATAATGCTGACATTGTTACAAATTTAAGCTTAGGAATCTCGGCATTTGAAATAGCAATGCTCAAACAAGGAAAACTGCCATTAGAAAAGTGGTCTAATCGTCCAACCAATGAAACAGCGCGGGCAATTTTAGACGGTAAAGGTAATCAGGATATTTCTGGTCATTTAAAAAGAGTAGCCAGAATTGCAGAGTACTTAGCGGAATTGTCAAAGCTGCAGATCATCGACCCTCAGCCAAAACAAAAGACTTAAGCTGCAATTTAATTTTTTAAATCAAATACAAAGATGGTATAATGTAGGAGTTGGGCTCATAGCTCAGTTGGTTAGAGCGTTACATTGACATTGTAAAGGTCAGAGGTTCGACTCCTCTTGGGCCCACCCATGAAAATAGTCTTGATTAAAACCGAAGGCATAGCTCCGCATGCCATTCACAACAGGCATTTGGATAAAATACGGGTTGTCAGCAGAAAGCTGGAAGTGGTTGGCATTTCATGCTTGGACAAAAACCAGATAGAAAAACACGTTGCAAATGCGGATATAATCGCAGGCGTGCCGAATGTTATCCCGTCTATTGCGAAAGCCAAAAATATTAAATGGATACATTCTTTTTCCGCGGGGATGGACAAAGTGCTGACTCCTGAAATCATTAAGTCAAAAATAATTGTCAGCAATTCTTCCGGCATCCATGCCGTTCCGATTGCCGAACATGTTATGGGTATTATGCTAATGCTGGTCAGAAAGTTTCATGATTCTTTCAGAAACCAGCAAAGAAAAATCTGGAGCAAAAACCAAAACATAACAGAACTCCACGGCAGAACAATTCTTATTGTAGGATTGGGGAAAATAGGGACAGAAATAGCGCGGCTTGCAAGCTGTTTTAACACCAATGTTATAGCAATCAAGCAAAATGTAAAAGATAAACCTAACTTTATTAACAAAGTTTATTCCATAGATAGATTGGAGGAAATTCTTCCGAAAGCGGATTTCGTTGTCTTGTGTCTTCCGTTAACTTCTAAAACTTATCATCTTTTCAATATGCAGAAATTTAAATTAATGAAAAAATCGGGAGTTTTGATAAACATTGGCAGAGGAAAATTGATTGACGAAGAAGAATTAATACGAGCTCTTGATAAGAAAATTATTGCGGGCGCAGGTTTGGACGTTACGGAAGATGAACCGCTGTCAAAAGAAAGCAAGCTCTGGGAAATGGAAAATGTGATTATTACCCCTCACCATTCCGGCTGGTCGGAAAAATACATGGACCGCGCCATAGATTTATTCTGCCTTAATTTAAAAGCATATCTTGCGCATAAACCCCTCCCAAATCTGGTTGACAAAAAAAGAGGATATTGAATGTTTTACAAAACAAGCTCCACCTGATAAAATAAATTGATGGATAACAAAATACCGCTAAAAGATCATCGGCAGATTGGACAGGAATTGGATTTATTTTCTTTCCACGATGTTGCCCCGGGGGCTGTTTTTTGGCATCCAAAAGGCTGGATTATTTACAGAACCCTTCAGGAATTTATCAGAAGAAAATTATCCAAAGAGGGTTATCGGGAAATTTTTACTCCGGCTATGGTCAAATCCGATCTTTTCAAAAAATCAGGACATTGGGAATTCTACAATGAAAACATGTTTAATCTTTTACACGAAAAAGAATCATATTCTTTAAAGCCGATGAACTGTCCCGAAGCATCTTTAGTTTACGCAGCCAGAACAAGAAGTTATCAGGATTTACCATTAAGATTTTCCGAATTTGGAATTTTGCACCGCAATGAATTGTCAGGCGTTCTGGGCGGGCTTTTTAGGGTCCGCCAATTTACAATTGACGATGCTCATCATTTTGTCCGTCCCGATCAGATTCAGGAAGAAATTCACAAGCTTATTCTTCTTATTGTTGATTTTTACAAATCTTTGAATTTCAAACCGGAATTTTATTTATCTACAAAACCCGACAAGGCAATGGGAGATCCGAAGCTTTGGATTGAGGCAGAAAGCGATTTAAAAAAAGCGTTGGAAAACGCAAAAGTAAAATACGGAATTAAGGAAAAAGACGGCGCTTTCTACGGACCTAAAATTGATATTCATATTAAAGACTCGCAAGGCAGAGATTGGCAGCTGGCGACAATTCAACTGGATTTCCAAATTCCGGAAAAATTAAAACTGGAATATATTGACAAAGGTGGACAGCCAAAACGCCCTATCATAATTCACAGAGCAATTACAGGAAGCCTTGAGCGGTTTATTGGAATTTTGACAGAGCACTATCAGGGCGCGTTTCCGCTGTGGCTTGCGCCGGTTCAGGTCATGATAATGCCGATTACGGACAACCAGGAAGCTTTTGCTAAAAAAATAGTTGAGGATTTGAGAGAAGAAGGAATCCGTGCGGAACTGGATAACCGTCCGGAAAGACTTCAGGCAAAAATCAGGGATAGCTCTTTGCAAAAAATACCGTATTTAGGTATAATAGGGAATAGAGAAGTTGAGAGCGCAAATATTTCTGTCCGTTTGCAAAACGGAAAAGATTTGGGATCGCTCAAAATCTCTGAATTTTTACAAAAATTAAAAGAAGAAATTGATAAGAAGATTTAGTAAAAAAAGACAAGACAACAGGAAATTTTACAGAGTCAATGAACGCATTTTCGCAAGTAATCTTCGCGTTTTGGACGCTGAAGGAAAACAAATAGGAGTATTATCCCGTTTTGAAGCGTTGCAAAAAGCAAGGGAATTGGGAGTTGATCTGGTCGAAATAGCGCCAATGGCAAGCCCTCCTGTTGTTAAAATAATAGATTTTAAAAAATTTTTATATCAGGAGTCAAAAAAGAAAAACGAAGAGAAAAAAAGAAGCAAAATTTCGGAAACTAAAGAAATTAGACTTGGGCCTTTCATGAACGATCACGATCTTGCGACAATGATAAGACGAGGAACCGGATTTCTAGAGAACAACGACAAAGTAAGACTGATAGTCAAATTCATGGGGCGTCAGATAGCGCATCCTGAGTTCGGACAGCAAATAATGCAAAAAGTGATTCAGGCATTGTCAGGTCTTTCCAAGCTGGAAAGAGACCCGCATTTTGAAGGCAAGCAATTAATAGCGATTTTATCGCCTGAAAAAAAAATTAAAAATGAAGAAAAAAATTAAAAATTCAGTTGGGAAAAGATTTAAAGTTACCAAAAACGGTAAGGTGATGTTTTCGCACCAATATAAAGCGCACTTGAAGATAAATAAATCAGGTTCGAGACTACGAAGACAAAAAGAGCCGGGTCAATTAAAAGGCACATTTGCTCATAAAATTAAACAACTCTTGGGTGAAGCGTAAAACATATGGCACACGTTAAACGGGGGATGGTATCCCGCAGAAAACACAAAAAATTATTAAGCCTTGCGAAAGGTTATCGTCAGAACAGAAGCAGGAATGTAAAGCAGGCAAAAGAAGCTGTGCTTCATGCAGGCTCCTACGCTTTTCATGGAAGAAAACTTAAGAAAAGAAATTTTAGAGCTCTTTGGAACGTGAGAATTTCCGAAGCTGTAAAAACAGAAGGAGTTTCTTACAGCGAGTTTATTCATATGCTTAAAAAGTCTCAAGTTGAACTTGACCGGAAGATTTTGGCAAATCTTGTTGTTGAAGATATAACAACTTTCAAGCAGATAGTTGCAGAAGTTAAAAAAGTGTGATATAATATTAATTAACAATGAAAATTAACTCAAAAACATTCAATTTTTTCTTTACCTTCGCTTAGCGGAGGTTGAGTTTTTTGTAAAAAACTAACCAACAACCTCCGATGATGCACCGACTGGTGCGTCAACAGCGGAGGTTTTTTTGTGAATTAAGTACATGAAACTAAATAAAAGAACACAGCTATATTTAAAAACTAGGATTAAGGGGTATCTTTCAAAAGACAATGCTGGAAATAAACTTAAGCATTATTTGAGATTAGATCTCGGAGAGAATCTGCTTGGTCATGCAAAAATATCCATAAATCAATATGAGGCCACATTAAGATACTACTCAGATCCAAGTAATTCTAAAATTAAAAAAACAATTGCCTCACTTTATAAAGTGTCTTCCAAAAATATAACCATAGCGAATAATTCAAATGAAATAATAGATTTCTTACCCAAAATGATTAGTGAAGAAAACTCAAAAAATATTGTCGTTTTACCGACTTTTTTCAGAATTATTGACTCCCTAAATCAAATTAGCAGTAAAAATTTATATTTAAATTTAACTGAAGATAATAGATTTATGCCCGACGATAATTTAATAAAAAATATAATATCAGTCAGTAATAAAAATCGCGCAGATACAATTTGGATATGTAATCCAAATAATCCCACCGGAGAAATTTACAGCTTAAAGGACATCGAAAAAATTTTAAAATCGATCAAGGCCACGCTTATAGTAGATGAGGCTTTTTTTGAATTTTATGATTATAAAAATGAAAATTCTGCAATAAGATTAATAAATAAGTATAAGAATTTAATAGTTCTTAGAACATTGTCTAAGGCATATGGTCTTGCCGGCATTAGATTGGGATATGCATTATCTAATTCAGAAACTATAGGGAAAATTGAAGATTACCGAGACACTCTTTTAATGACATCAGGATTAACGGTAAAGCTAGCTGAGACAGCCCTTAGAGACCAATTCTTCATTAAAAAAACAGCGCTAGAAACTAAAAAACGGAGAAACGATCTTTTCAATGGAATAAAAAAACTTGACAATTTGAGACTTGGATCTACATCAAAAACCAATGTATTCATATTGAAACATCTTAAAAAAGACATCTACGAGGAACTTTTAAGTAAAAATATTCTTACGGCAGATTTTAGAAACGCTAAGGGATTAGAAGACCTCGGATACGTCAGAATTACCGTTGGAGATAAAAATAAAAATAAAGCATTGATTAAAGCTTTAAAGGAGATTAATTAAACATGGGACTAGAAAGAAGACCTTTTCGTGATGCTGAAGCTCGAATGATGGGAGATACAGAAAGGAAATCAAGTGATTCAAGCAATCTTCCTGTCAAGCCATATGATGTAAACGATGCACAAGCATGGGTTCACGGATTAAGAAACGGCGGGTTTGCTGATAAAACGATAAGAACTTTGGGATCGGTAAACGGCGGACATATACCCATTCGTTGGCTAGTAAGTATTATCGATACTGCACAAACAGTAGAAGCATTACTAAAGCACAATGTAAACCCTCCTCAAGAATGGAAACAGATGTTTCCTGTTCACATCAACGCCACCTGTAATGACACTAATCCACAAGAAGGATTAAGAAACGCAGAAATACTACATAGACTTTCACTTGCTTATTTGGATCATTTTCATCCAAGGGTCCCAAAACCAAAGCTAGAGATAGACAAACCGGAAGCTGTTGCTAGTTTTATGAAAAAAGGAGAAAGGTTTTTTCCCAATTTACCAGATTACATTAGGGAAGAATTGCAAAAAATGGCAGAGAAACATAGCGGAGAAGGATCTCAAAAAACCGCAGTTGCAGCCTATCTTTTAGCTCACTATAATGCCTATGGATTAATTGACGGAGATTTATTTCCTCTCGTAAGAAATACAATATTCATTCTTCCTCAATCTGAAGATAGATTTTTGACAATGATCGAAGAATCAAAAGAATCGATTAGGGAATTAGGATTAGATATTAAAGACATTGAGGAACAGGGCTCTGTTGTTCTTATTTCTAACAGATTAAGAAGTCCCCACTATTACCCCCATAAAGGAGAACCAACCCTTGAAAATGTTTACCATCCCCAACAATGGCCAACCCCCAATCAGTTACATCACACAAAGGGACTCAATGAACTAGCCCGAAATGAAATCATCGAAGGCTTGCGATCAATAGAGGAAGATATTGGAGGAAAAAAACATCTACCAGAGCTTACTAATATTTTAAAAAAAACTTTTCATTAAGCCAAACATGCATAGACAAATAGATTGTGCTATTCTTGAGTTATGGAAGAAGAGCTGATGCAGATTAAAAACTCCGCAGTATCGATGATAATTGATGCTGGGGATCAAAAAGAATTGGAAGAGATAAAACTCCAATTCTTGGGTAGGTCGGGAAAATTAACGCTAGCTTTGAAGGAAATTACCAAAGTTCCGACCGAAAGAAGAGCTGCGGTTGGTCAACTTGCCAATGATGTAAAAAGAACAATTGAAGAAACTCTGGAGGAAAAAATTTCAAATTTCAAATTTCAAATTTCAAATCAAAAAAAAGAAGAAATAGACATCACACTTCCGGGGAAAAAACCTGCAATCGGACATTTACACTTGATAACTCAGGCAGTTGAGGAAATCTCGGAAATTTTCAAACACATTGGATTTACCAGAGTTCGATATCCTGAAGTTGAATGGGATAAATATGCTTTTGAAGATTTGAATTTTCCGAAAAACCATCCGGCAAGAGATGATTGGGAAACTTTTTTTATCAAACAAGAACCGGATGTAAAAAAAGGGCCGGTGATTCTGACACCCCACACCTCATCAGGGCAGATAAGAGAAATGGAGCGGAAAAATCCGCCCATTAGAATGCTAAATATCGCAAAGTGCTACAGAAGGCAGTCTGATGTTTCCCACAGCCCGATGTTCCACCAATTTGAAGGCATGGTTGTTGACAAAAACATCTCAATCACACACCTTAAGGGAACTTTAGATTGTTTTGTTAAATCATATTTCGGAGAAGATAGGAAGTCCAGAATCAGACCTTATCACTTCCAATTTACAGAACCCTCTTTTGAAGTAGATGTCAGTTGCGGAGTGTGCAAGGGACGCGGGTGCAAATTGTGCAAAGAGGGATGGCTGGAAATGGGAGGATCGGGAATGGTCCATCCCAATGTTTTAAGAAACGGCGGAATTGATCCGAAAATCTATTCCGGATTTGCTTTCGGGTGGGGAGTGGAAAGAGTTTTAATGATGAAAGAAGGCATTCAAATTGACGATTTAAGACTCTTGTATTCAAGCAATTTAAATTTCCTGGAGCAATTTTAAAAAATGAATATTAAAATTTTGGATTCCTGGTTAAGAGAATATTTAAAAACAAAAGCATCTACTAAAACAATTGCCGGCCTACTTTCTTTAACAAGTGTCTCCGTAGAAAGACTTGAAAAGTACGGAAAAAACGATTTTATTTATGACATAGAAATTACCACCAATAGGCCGGATTTAATGTCTGTAGTGGGACTTGCCCGCGAGGCATCGGCAGTTCTGCAGCAATCTAACATTCAAGCCGAATTTATACCGCCCCAAAATTCCAAACCCGAAAAAGCCAAAGAAAAACTCCCGATAACTATCAAAAATAATCCAAAATTAGTCGGAAGAATTATGGCTGTTATTATGGATGTTAACTTAGGCAAATCACCGAAATACATCAAAGACAGACTTGAAGCGTCCGGAATAAGAAGTATAAATAATTTAATTGACGTTACCAATTATGTGATGCGGGAGATCGGCCACCCAACACATGTATTTGACTACGACAGATTAACAACCAAAACTTTGATTATCCGCGAAAGTAAAAAAGGAGAAAAACTTCAAACTCTTGACGGAAAAGAACATATTCTGCAAGGAGGAGATATTGTCGCAGATGATGGTACAGGAAAAATTGTTGACCTCTTAAGCGTAATGGGTACACAAAATAGCGTGGTAACAGACAAAACAAAAAGAATTCTTTTTTTCATTGACAATTGCGATCAAAACAGAATAAGAAAAACCTCAATGAGTTTGAATATAAGATCCGAAGCAGCGGTATTAAATGAAAAAGGAGTGGACCCGGAATTAGCTCAAGGCGCAATGCTGCGGGGAATAGAGCTTTTTGAAGAAACTGCTAAAGGCAAACTTTTGTCCGACATTATCGATATTTATCCAAATAAGCCGTCTCTAAAACGTATTGAAATTTCGGAGGAAAAAATAAATAATCTTATCGGCATTAAAATTCCTTTAAAAACATCGGAAAATATACTGAGAAAACTCGGATTTGGAGTTGAAGCAAAAACAAATATTCTTAAAATTACTGTTCCCTCATGGAGAGATAAAGACATGGAAATTGAAGAGGATGCGGTTGAGGAAATTGCCAGAATTTACGGATACCACAAGCTCCCCAGCATTTTGCCTCCACTGAATAGCGCTGAAAATTACCATTTGTTCAAAGATCCGTTTTATTGGGAAAAAAGAATAAAAGAATCTTTGAAATACTGGGGATTTACAGAAGTTTACACCTACTCAATGGTATCCGAAGATCTTTTGGAAGGGCCGACAACGCAAGCAGTTTCTATAAATAATCCGTTAACCGAGGACATGGTTTATTTAAGAAAAACTTTAGTTCCCAATCTTTTGCAAGCAGTCAGAGAAAATCCGAACAAAGACGAAATCAAAATTTTTGAGCTGGCAAATGTTTATATGCCAAGAGCAAAAGATTTACCCAAAGAAACATTAATGCTGGCCGGAGTTATAAAGAAACAAAAAAAATTTTTTCTTGAGGTAAAAGGAATTATCGAACAGTTATTAAATGACGCCGGCATAAAAAATATTTCCTTTGAAAAAGGGGATAAGGGAGGACTTGAGATAAATATCAAGTTGGGGTCAGAAGTATTAGGCAATATTGAAGTGCTCAATGAAGAAATTGCTGATTTTGAACTTAATTTTGCAATGATCATAAAACATGCAAATTTGATAAAAACTTATAAGGAAATCCCCAAATACCCGCCCATAATTGAAGACATAAATCTTCATATCGATCCTAACGTAGCCTACACTGAAATTTATGCATTTATAAAAAGTCAAAGCAGCTTAATCAATGACGTGAGTCTTATTGACACATACCAAAATACCAAAACATTCAGGATTAAATATCAGGACCCGCGCAAAACCTTAACCAATGAGGAGGTCTCCAAACTCCGCGAAAAAATATTAAAAAACCTCAAGGAGTTGGGGTAATTGTCGACACAGGTGTCGGGGTAGGCGACAAAGTTGGTGTCGGGGTTGGGGTATCTGTAACAATTCGAGTTGAGGTTTCGGTTGGCGGGCGATACAAAGGGTCGTCCTTGTGATTTTCATTTACCCATGAATCAATCCCTTCCTGCCAGCGGTTTTTACCTCCCCCGGCTGTCGGATCATCCTCGCGAAATACTATAAATTTACGGGTGTCGTATTCGTTCTTGTCAATTTCGGATGAACTTGCAATTTTATTCCCATCGGCTTTAGAAACTTTAATTGTCTTATAAATTGGACTTGGGCCTTGAGGTTCTGTTCCTTTGATAAAGTATTCCGAACGGGTTGACTGACCATCCACAGGTAATCCTCCTCCCAAAGAATCTATGGTAACCGCAACAACATTGTCCGGCATAACAAAATCCTCAAGGGGTTTGCCTTTCAAAGCTTCCAGAATTATTCTTCTCCAAATAGGCGCTGCCCCTGTTACTCCGGACGCAACATCTCCCATCGGACTATTGTCATTATTGCCAACCCACGTCGCAACCAAAACGCTTGGCGTCCAGCCGATTGTCCAGTTATCCCTTTTATCATCAGTTGTTCCTGTTTTAACTGCAATTGTTCGGCCCGTTATATTTAAATAACTATTTACGCCAAAAGTTATAAGCCGCGCGTTATTGTCTAAAAGCATATGGGAAATAATAAAAGCAACTTGCGGACTTAAAACTTGTTTTTTACTCGCTTCTTTTTGTTCAAATAATACTTTTCCTTTGGAATCAGTAATTTTGAGAATGGCAACCGGATCGCTGCGCAATCCTTTATTCGCAAATGCCGTGTAAGCGGCTGCTAATTCCAAAGGCCTTACTTCTCCTCCGCCAAGAGTCAGAGATAATCCAAAGCGATTTGCATTTTCATTGCTGGGAACAAAAGTGCTTATTCCCATAT
>CAZRWL010000021.1:0-13959 GCA_964603935.1 uncultured Gammaproteobacteria bacterium
GGCTAAATTATTTAGTGCAGTCTATGAGGTTAATCAGGATAGATTAAGTTATCTTTTGGGAAAAATAAAAAAAGTCTATCCCAGACTTTATGGCAAGAAGATTGGCATATTGGGCTTAACCTATAAACCAAATACAAATACGTTGCGGCGATCTCGATCCATTGAGCTTGCTAGTTTGCTCTTTGCCGAGAAGGCAATAATAAGAGGTTATGATCCCGCAATTAAAGGTCAAACTGAAGATTCCCTAAAAATTGTGAATTCAGACAGAGAACTTTTAAAAGATCTGGATTTATTAATTCTTATGACAGAGTGGCCGCAATTTAGAAATATTGATCCCAAAACCGCATCCAATTTAATGGCGAAAAAAATCATTATAGATACAAGGAATCTTCTCGATAGACAAAAATACGTAGACAATGGGTTTATTTATTTCGGGAGAGGAAAAGGCGAATGAATGTTGCGATAATAGGCGCAGGTCTTATAGGGAGAAAAAGAGCACTAGGCTTGCCAAAAAACGTACACCTGGCGATTGTGTGCGATGTTGATAAAAAAAGAGCAGAAACATTAGCTGCCGAATTTGGATGTGAAAGCGAGTGTGACTGGAAAAAGGTTGTTACAAATCCGCAAATTCATGCCCTTATTATTTCCACTACCAATAAATATCTCTCAATAATTGGAGAAGCTGCTATTTTGGCCGGTAAGCATATATTGGTCGAGAAACCCGGAGCAAGAAACCTAAAAGAGCTAGAAAAAATTTCCATAGCGTATCGTAAAAGAAAAGCGGTAGTAATGTTTGGATTTAATCATCGTTATCACCCTGCAATAGTACAGGCTAAAAATATAATTGATTCCAGCAAATATGGCAATGTTATGTTTATCAGAGCCAGGTATGGTCATGGTGGAAGATTGGATTATGAAAAGGAATGGAGATTTGACAAAAAAATAGCTGGCGGAGGAGAACTTTTAGATCAAGGATCTCATTTAATTGATTTAGTTAATTTCTTCTGTGGTAAAATGGATAATGTAATTGGTATAGCATCCCATTTTTATTGGCGATCGCAACTTGAAGATAGCGCTTTTTTTATCTTAAGTAATAAGACGGGACAAGTAGCTCATCTCTCTGCCACTTGTTGCGAATGGAACAATATTTTTTCTCTGGAGATAATGCTACAGAAAGCAAAAATTCAGGTGGACGGGCTGGGGAGAAGTTACGGGAGAGAAAAACTTATCCTTTACAAACGAAGACCCGAAATGGGACCAACAGACGCGGAAGAAATTTTATTTGATGAAAAAGATGTGTCTTTCGAAATTGAGAACAATTTATTTTTTGAGCGTATTAGAGAGAAAAAATATAGTGATGAAGGCATTCAAGATGCATTATATGTTTTACGCACAATTGAAAAATTGTATAAGAGAAATTCTTTCGATAGCAATGGCTAATTAGGTAATCGTTGACTTATCTATAAGCTTTTTCTATAATATCTCAGCTCTCAGTAGAATTGTTGATAATGATTATTACAAAAACTCCTCTTCGAATTCCGATTGCAGGTGGAGGAACAGATCTCCCAGGATATTATAAAAAGTTTGGCTCATTTTTTATAAGTGCTGCAATTGATCAATACATATATATAGTTTTAAAAAGGAGACCTATTCAGGGTATCAGAGTGAGCTACTCAGAAGTTGAGGAACCGAAATCAATAGATGAAATAAAGCATAACATCATTAGATCATGTCTCCAGTATCTCAAAGTAAACAGCGAGCATGGAATAGAAGTTGTCTCTGTTGTAGATTTGCCTGCCCGTTCAGGAATGGGCTCGTCAGGAAGTTTTGCTGTAGGGCTTCTTAACGCTCTTCATCACATGCGCCGGCAAGCAGTTCCATCTGACATTTTAGCTCAAGAAGCATGTCACGTGAACATGGTTATGCTGAAAAATCCTAGCGGCAAGCAGGATGAGTATATTGCCGCTCATGGGGGCCTCACCTGTTTTGAGGTTAGCAAATCAGGAAAAGTAACATCATATCCCCTACGAATTTCACTTCAAACAATCAGAGATTTACAAAACAATTTACTGCTGTTTTATACTGGAATATTGCGTGATGCAAATGAAGTTCTTGCAAAGCAACGAGAAGCTGCAGAAAAAAACGATCAGAAGATGATGAGCAATTTACACAAGATTCAAGAGATTGCTTATGAAATTAAGGCAGCATTAGAAAAAGGCGATACTTTAAAATTTGGAAAACTCATGGACAAACATTGGCGAGTGAAAAAGAAAAGAGCAGGAACTACTATTCCAGAGCTAGAGCGGTGGTACGAAATTGCCAAAAAAAATGGAGCAATTGGAGGGAAAGTTATGGGTGCAGGCGGTGGGGGATTTTTTGCATTTTATACCGAAGGAAAAAAAGAAAAGTTAAGAAAAGCTCTTTCAGAAGAAGGCTTGATAGAGGTAGGATTTCGTTTTGATTTTGAAGGAAGTAAATTACTCATAAATATTTAGTTTGTTGCGTAATGAAAAAATTAATAAAAGAAACAAAATTACATAAGAAATTTATTAAAGCATATCTTGCTGAGTGCAAGCAAATTCTAAAAAAAATTTCCACAGAGGATATAGATAAAATAATTGTACATTTATTTAAAGCATGGAAAGATGAATCATCGATATTCGTTATGGGAAATGGGGGATCCGCTTCGGCTGCATCTCACTTTGCGGCAGACCTTAGTAAGTATCCAATTGGCAACTCTTATGAGCAAAAAATAAGGCGGTTCAAAGTAATGTGCCTTACAGATAACGTGTCTTCAATTAGCGCATGGACAAATGATGTTGGATTTGAAGCAATTTTCGAAGAGCAACTGAAGCCTTGGTTAAAAACGAATGATGTAATTGTGGCATTTTCTGTGCATGGGGGCTCAGGTAGTCCGATGAAAGGGAAAAAATGGTCTCAAAATATTCCTAGAGCAATTGCATTGGCGAAAGAAAGGGGGGCAAAAGTAATAGGGTTTTCTGGAGATAAAGGGGGGGTGCTAAAAGAATTATCAGATGCATGTTTGGTTGTACCGACTGTGAATAGAGATACCATTACACCCCAGGTAGAAGGATTTCATGTTATTATTCATCATCTTATTATACATAGACTAAAACAACTGATTCAAGCGTGGGGAAAATAAAAAAAATGCGTCAAAAAAATAAAGCAATTTTTCTGGATAGAGATGGTATTGTTGTCAAAATGCATTATGATAGAAATTTTGGGACAATTGACACTCCGCTTTCTGTAAAGCAAATTGCATTTGTTCCGGGAATATTTGAATTTTTGCAGACGGCCAAAAACCTTGGATTTCTTCTTGTTCTTACATCAAATCAACCTGGAGTAGGAATAAAAAAAATAAGTCTCAAAACACATAGGAAGATGAGAGCCTACATCGCCAAAACTTTACAAAATCATGGAGTTGCACTGGATGAAGAATACTACTGTTTACATCATCCATATGCAAGTATATCCAAATACAAAAAAGATTGTGTATGTCGAAAACCAAAAACAGGTTTCTTTACGAAGGCTGCAAAAGACCTTCATTTAGACCTTAAAAATTCGTGGATGGTTGGAGATGGGGTATATGATATTATTGCTGGACACAATGCGGGATGTAAAACCATTCTGGTCGGAAATATAATTGAGGGAGAGTATTTGGATATTCTGGAGAAAAAATTGGAAGGCATAAAACCAGACTATTTGGTAAAATATATAAGTGAAGCAAAAAATATCATAAGGAAATAATATGGTACGACAAATATTTATTGATACTGCAAATATTAAAGATATTAAGACATGGAAGGAAAGGGGTATTTGTGATGGTATTACTACAAATCAAAAAATCTTTTTAACAGAAAAAGGCGTAGATTTTAAAAAAACAGTTCTTCGAATATGCATGTTCACGAAGGTTCCGGTTTCAGTAGAGCTTACGGGACACCAGTCGATTGAAAAAATGGTAAAAGAGGCAAAGACATATGCTGCATGGAGCAAATACGTAGTGGTTAAAGTGCCAATGACTCCCGACGGTATGGGACTGAGTGTCATTAAAAACTTAAGGAGTTTAAAAATCAAAACAAATGCGACAATTATGATGTCTTTTGAGCAAATGTTTTTGGCAATTAACGCCGGGGCGACGTATGCAAGCATTTTTTACAATAGAGCGAAAGATGTTGGTTACGATCCCGAAGAAATAATTAGAAGAACGCGATCGTTTATAGATGCCGGTAATTATAAAAGCCAAATCATTACCGGCTCGATTCGAGATATCCGTGACGTGGGCAACGCATTTGCAGCAGGAAGCGATATCGTAACAGTGCCTCCGAAAATTTTAGACTTGATACTTAAAGAAGAAATGACTCAGAAAACCATGGAAGAATTCGATGCTGCTTGGAAAGCATTCAAAAAGAAATAAAAAGTATCTTCAGCCTTGAAGAGAAAATAGGGAAATATGAAAAACGTTTTGCCAATTAATACAATTCTGCAAAATGAAGTTGATCCGGCATTTAGAAGACGAGCAAAAGTGGTGATTAGCAATCTGTGTCTTAAAAATGGTGATAAAATTCTGGAGGTAGGTTGCGGAAGAGGATTTTATGCACATATTATCGGGGTGTTTTTCCCTAAGACTTCTTACATCGGTATTGATATAAACGAAGATCATTTAAGGATAGCAAAAGGTTTTGCTCAAGCGCCAAACGTAAATTTTCGAAAAGTCGATGCAACAAAACTTCCTTTTGAGAATAAGGTTTTTGATAAGATTATTTGCACCGAAGTCCTTGAACATATCGAGAATGACGGATTGGCCATTTCCGAATTATACCGAGTGTTAAAGCCTCATGGAATAGCAGTAATTACTGTTCCTAATAAAAATTACCCATTTTCTTGGGATCCAATTAATTGGGTTCTTGAGCGGTTTTTTCACACACATATTCCTTCTCATATTTTGTGGTTTGCCGGTATCTGGGCTTATCATGTAAGACTGTATGGAGAGGACGAACTGTTGGAAAAAGTTAAGAAGCGGGGATTTAAGATAAATAGCATTACAAGGACAACACATTTTTGTTTTCCGTTTGCACATTTTCTTCTAGGAATTGGGAAAAATATTGTGGACAAAGGTTTTTTCACCTCTCTTGATAGATTCTCTAGTGCCGGCGAAAATTCATTTTTACTAAAATTAGTTTTAAAGATGTTCTCTTTATTTGATAAGCATAATGACATAAAAACTATAAAAAAAGACAGCTCTTTCGTCAATATAATTATAAAAGTGAAGTCGTGAAAATATTTTTATCTATTTCAAATAGTTTTTTGCAGCGAATTCAGCAGTCTTTTTCAAACCCTGCGTAAGACTTACTTCCGGTTCCCAACGCAGTAGCTTTTTTACTTTTTTGATAGAAGCCAGCGTGTATCTATGAACTTCATCTTCCACAAAGTATTCCTGTAAAGGAAATTTTCCTTTAAAAAGATTCGGGTAAGTGTCCCATAAAAATGAAGGTTTTCTAAAAATTGGTTTTATTTTCTCTTTATCTAAATATGCTGCAATTTGTTTGTAAATCTCGTTTATAGAAAAGGATTTCCCTGACCCAACATTAAAAGTTTGATTTTTTGCATTTGTATCTGTCATTGCTGTCTCGCATAACCGCAAAACATCATCAATATAAATCATATCGCGAGCTTGATTTCCGTCTGAATGTAAAACTGGAATTTTATCTTTAAGCAGACACATAAGGACATAGCTAATGAAAGGAGGATTGGGGCGACGAAAATCCATATGAGGACCATACACGTTAAAGAATCGGAATATTACGATATCCATTCCGTAAAGCTCTTGATAAGTCCTACAGATTTCTTCTGCCGATTTCTTCGATAAGCTATATGCTAATGTTGGGTTTATTTGCATGTCTTCTGTTAAGGGGAAAGATTTTTCATTTTCATAAACTGCAGAGCTTGAAGAAAAAATTACTCGTCTTATATTGTATTTACGGGTGATCTCCAAAACATTGGTTGTTCCTATAGCATTTACGCTAAACGTTTCTACCGGATCGCTTTGACAAGCCGGTAAAGAATTCATTCCGGCAAAATGAAAAATGACATCTATATTTTTAATAACTTTTTCAATTTTTCTGTCCCTTACATCCATTTGTATAAATTGAGGATTTACACTATTTTTACTTATCAGATTTTCCAGATAACCAAAACGCAAATTGTCCAATACAATTACCTGGTGCTTTTTCTCAAGTAAGTAAAGAGCCAAGTTTGAACCGATAAATCCTGCTCCGCCGGTGATAAGAATTTTCATCTAATTAGTTTTTTTATTACGTGAAAATGAAATAATAGATCGGCCAAAAGTTGGGAAAATTTTAGCAGGAGTATCTAATAGGAAAAAGCCAGGTAAGGTAATCGTATCGGAGAATACTGCTATCTGTTCGAATTTATGAAGAAGTAGAAGTTCTCTTAGTGTTTCAAAAGTAAAATATCTAATGTGTCCGGCCGCGTTTTTTGGCAAACTAAATGACTGCTCCATAAATGCACCTTTTCCAAATAGATAACAAAGTCTTCTTCCTAGGGAGACAAAATTAGGCGTGGTAATTATCAAGATTCCATTTGGTTTTAATATTCGTTTTATTTCACGCAGAAAGAAGTCCGTGTCATACAAGTGCTCAATTATTTCTCCTGCAAATATATAGTCAAAGAGATTTGCTTCAAAGTTTATTCCTTTTTCGATATCGCAAATTTTTGCATGAATTCCTTTTTGACGAGCGAGTGAAATAGTTTTTTTTGCGATATCTATACCATAAGCCTCACAGTTTCCAAGGCAATCCTTTAAAAGCGAAGCAAGGTGTCCGTCATAACAGCCAATATCCAAAAGTTTTACAGATTTTCTTGCTTTTACCTCGAAGATAGAACGTTGCTTGGCAAGAAAAGATAAGACTACTTTTAGTCGAGGATCATCTTGATAGTTTATTGTCCGATTTTCAACCGGGTCATAGCGTTCTTTGAGAAATTCTTGACGATCTCTGTACATAAGAATTGAAGTATACCATACATATGGTAAGCGTACAAAACTTGTGCGATTAATCAAAGAGAGTGTATAATGACAATTCTAACTCCGTGCATATGTTAAGAAAACCATTTTTTTCTATCGTTATTCCTACTTACAATAGGGCTGCGGATTTACAATTTGCACTTCATTGCATTTTTAGACAAACCTTTTCTGATTTTGAAGTAATTATTTCCGATAACTGTTCGGACGATAAGACGAAATCTGTTGTACGAAATATTAAAGATAAACGAATACGTTATTTTCGATTAAAAAAGACGGTTGGAAATGCAATTAATTTTAAAAATGGGATAAAGCGGGCAAAAGGACAATATGTTTTTCTCCATAGCGATGATGATTTTATTTTATACCCACAATCTCTTGGGGAAATCCACAGTAAGATAATTAGGCTGCGTCCCGGATATGTACGCATTAACTATGTTAGTTTATCTCTTGATAGGAAGCGGATTTTTTATTATCGACTTGTCGAGAGGTTTACAGCGATGAATGAGTATCTACCCCCATTTACTAAAAATGAAAAAATATTAACATTTATCCTCAATTCGGATCCTTACTTTATTTCAGGAATAATCTTCAAAAATAAATTGACTAAAGGTGTTAAAATAATTAATTCTGATCCTTTGCCTTGCATAGAGATACTATTTGATGTAATCAGAAATTTTGGTGGATATTATATTGCCAAGCCATATATAGCAGCATCTTGGTCAAGGAGGGAAATTAAAAAAAACAAACCGCATCATTTTTATACTTTAGTAGATGGAAAATTACGATTTGAACAGTATCTGGAAGTGGTTAAAAAAAATGTGAGTAAGCATGCATACGCATTATTTTTGCATCGTGAGCTAATGAATCATTGCGTCTTGCTTTTTCCGGCAATGAAAGCTCTGGCAGGAAATAAAAAAACATTACAAATTTCTTCGAGGATCTGCCAATTAGACCCACCCATGAAAAAGAATGTTACTTTTTGGATATGTTTTATGACGGCATTCATATTGCCGGGTGGTATTCTTAAAATTCTCCGAGATACGTTTCTAAGTTTATTTTCAAGATATTCCAAAGTAGAAGGAGGTAATGAAATGTACGCTACAATAAGGAAATTACAATTGGAATACGAAGGGGGAAAATATTAGCCTTGCTTTTCCAACCGCACTAATTTTCTTTCCATAATCCATAAAATTTCCGACCAACCATAGCTAAAAAGCATTACTAAACAAAGAACTGGGTGCAATAACCATGTCCAATCTCGTAGCTTTATAAAGCCTCTAATAGCCTCAAATGTTGGAACAACAATGGTTATTGAAAAGAAGATGAATTTTATAAGATTAAAGATGTCCTTTTTTGATCGCCAGCTAAAAACGTAATATTTCCTCTTGTAACGCTGTTTGTCATAATGTACTTTCTTAATCCATAACTTTCCTTTTGCCATACCGAAAATATTAGGATTAGCTATATGAATTATGCTGTTTTTCACAACACCGACCGTATTATGTCCAAGGTCGAGTAGTCTTGCGAATGCATCGGGATGTGCATACTCCTCTGGATCAATATTTACTTTTTCCATGACGTTTCTCAAAAACAAAGTTCCATTGTCTCCCAAGATAGGCAAGTTTTCCCTTCTGAAGCGAACAACAAAATAATTTTTTGCTTCTTCTATCATCTCCCCCTTATCATAATGCTTATCAATTACCGAAATCTTCTCATTTTTCTTTAAAAAATATACTGTTGGTTCAGGAGTTCCAAAGAGCGCAGAGTACCTTGTGGTTGCCGGGAGAGTTTTATTGTAGCCATAGTAAGCACTATATGTGCAAAATATTCGTTTATCTGCCAGAAAAGGTTCAACCATTTGGACTAGCCAATTGCGAGAGCTAAGAATATTATCTGCTTCAAGTATGAGGACAAGATTATTTTTTGCCCGCTTTATTCCTAGTGCAATACGCATTTCTGCTTTTTCCAACAAATCTTTTCGTATGAAAACTTTGCATCCATATTTTTTTGCCAGCTCCATAGACCCATTTGTCGAACCACCGTCCATAACAATATGTTCAATTAATTTTTTTGGGTAATGTTGATTTGCAATAGATTCCAATCCTTTGCGAAAAAAAGTTAAATCGCTATTAAACAGGCATGTGACGATTGAAATCGTTGGCAAACTATTCATAATTTTAAAAAAGTCCATCAAAAGACGAAGTCATAGATTTAAGCATTATATCAGAAATATCCGGATACACCCCAAGCGAAAATTCATTATTCATTGTAATTTCATTATAATTTTTGCCCACTTCATGATATACTTACTGCTATGCAAAGAATCCCATATGCACTTTCTGTTTATAGCGATAAGGAAATTCAAGCTGTGGTGGCGGTTCTTAAAGAGCACAGAACCAACATGGGGATTGAAACTCAAAACTTTGAAAAAGGTATCGCTAAACTTTTTGACAAAAAATACGGTGTTATGGTTAATTCCGGATCATCAGCGAACTTCCTTGCAATCGAACTTTTAAATCTTCCTACGGGTTCTGAAGTAATTACTCCTCTTTTGACCTTCTCGACAACAGTTGCACCGCTGGTTCAGCATGGACTTATTCCTGTCTTTGCGGATGTTGAACCCGGAACCTATGTTATAAATGTCAATAAAGTGGAAGAACTCATTACGAAAAAAACAAAAGCTCTTATGATTCCACTACTCCTTGGAAATGTTCCCGACATGGAAAAATTAAAAAAAATTGCGCAAAAACATAATCTCATTTTTATCGAAGACTCTTGCGATACACTTGGGGCACAGGTTAATGGAAAACCAACAGGAACATATTCCGACATCTCAACCACAAGTTTTTTTGGCTCACATATAATAACCGCCGGAGGAAATGGAGGAATGATTATGGTAAACCGCTCCAACTGGAAGGACAGAGTAAGAGTTTTAAGAGGTTGGGGAAGATCGTCTGCTCTTTTTGCCGAGTCGGAAAATATTGAGGAACGCTTCAAAACTAAATTGGGAACTATTCCCTACGATGCAAAATATTTTTTCCAAGAGATGGGATATAACTTTCTTCCAAATGAAATGGGATCGGCATTTGGCAATGCGCAGCTTGAAAAGCTTCCTAAGTTTAAAAAAATAAGAGAATACAATTTTGAATACCTAAGTAATTTCTTCAAAAATTATGAAAATTTTTTCATTCTTCCTAAACAAGATAAAAAAGTTTCCACTCAATGGCTTGCTTTCCCCTTAACCATAAGGGCAAACGCTCCCTTCTCAAGGCTTGAGTTGGTAAAATATCTTGAAGCAGAAAATATCCAAACCCGGCCAATTTTTACAGGCAATATATTAAAACACCCAGGTTTTAAGCATATTTCACACAGAATAATGAGTGGCGGATTTCCAGTCACAAATGAAATTACGGAGAAAGGTTTCGTTATTGGTTGCCACCATGGTCTTAAAAAGAAACATCTTGACAGACTGAAAAAGGTATTTATTTATTTTCTTGAGAAGTATTTATAGATTTTAAAATTGTTTCTATTACTTGTTCTACGGAAAGTCCATTCGCTGTCCTCATATATTCCTGGCTTCCTATTACTTTGGTAAAACGGTCTGGAACACCTATTTTTTTAAAAATCACATTTGCTCTATTTTCTGCAAGAACCTCTGCAACGGCGCTACCCAAACCCCCAATAATACTGTGTTCTTCCAAGGTAAAAACTGCAGGAGTTTTTCTAGCAGAATCAAGTATTATTTGAGTATCAAGCGGTTTAATTGTATGCATACTAATTAATCTTACTGATAAGCCTTTTTCTTTTAATGAAGATACTACTTCCCAAGCTCTTTGAAGAAATGTTGATGTTCCTATAATAGTAAGGTCTTTTCCGTCTTCAATTAATATTCCCTTTCCAATTTTAAAACTTGGAATAATTCTATGAATATTTGGTTCACCTGCTTTACCAAGTCTTAAATAGGCAGGTCCTATATGATTTAACATAGCTTTTGTTGCAAGGGCTACCTCGATTGGATCGCCAGGACAAAGAATGGTTAAATTTGCTAATGTCCGCAATATCCCAATATCCTCTAAGCCATGATGTGTATGGGCATATGGTCCGTAGGAAAATCCTGCCCCCACTCCTACAATTTTAACATTTAAATTCTGATAACAAATATCATTTCTTATCTGCTCAAAATTACGCATAGTTGTAAAAGGCACAATGGAATAAATCACTGGGATTCTCCCTTCCATTGCCATTCCAGCTGCAACTCCTGCCATATTCTGCTCTGCAACTCCCATATTGAGATATTGATTAGGCAACTCTTCAATATATTTTTCAAATACTGAAAAACCTAGATCGCCGGTTAAAAGTATAATGCGTTTATCCTTTTTTGCCATCTCAAATAATTTATCTACAAATGCAATTCTCATCTTATTTTTAATTCTCTAATTGCTTTCTTAGTTTCCTCTTTACTTGGTGGCTTATATTGCGACGAGACTTTATTTACATGAATTGGAACGCCACCCAACCCTTTAATTGTATGAGCAATAATTACAGAAGGCTTACCTGTTTTTAATGGCAGCTTAGATAGTATACCGACAATCTCTTTAAAGTCATGCCCATCTATTTCTTTTGTTTCCCAACCAAAGCTTAACCATTTTGTTGCAAATGGCTCTAGATTTAGTATGTCTTTGGTAAAACCAAATGATTGTAATTTATTATAATCAACAATTGCAGTCAAATTATCTAACCTATGGTGTCCTGCAAACAAAATTGCTTCCCAGGTTGAGCCTTCATCGCACTCTCCGTCGGAAAGTACGGTAAACACTCGAAATCGTTTTTTATCCTTTTTGCCAACGTATGCCATACCAGCTGCCATAGAGAGACCATGTCCTAAAGCACCTGCTGATACTTCAACTCCTGGTACGCAATGTCGAGTTGCATGTCCGGGAAGTCTTCCTCCATCCAACTCATAACCATCAAGAATTTTCTTATTAAAAAAACCACGTTCAGCAAGTACCGCATATAAGGCTTTTGCATCATGCGCTTTACTAAAAATTAATCTATCTCTTTTCTCACCATAAGGGCTCTTGGGGTCAATTTTCATAACCTCAAAATACAATGCTGTTAAAAGTTCTACACATGAAAGAGCTCCGCCAACATGAGCGCTTTTGGCACGATTTGCCATTAACAAGATGTCTTTTCTTATTTCCTTTGCGATTGCAGTAAGTCTTGAATAATCTTTCATTTACTTCTATCTGACAATTCTACGCGAACAAATACTTTTTTCCCACGATCAAGATAGTATGAAAAGAAACGGTCTTTATATGAACGGGATCTTAGAATATTAATTAACTGACGTCCCGTATATTTTCTATCAAGATCAATTTTATCTAATTTTTCTAAATCTTTTGCGAGATGAAATGTTGGTTTGTCATGAAATTTAGATTGAGGAATAATGGCGTTTTCCCTCTTCTCAATAAGTGGCCATTGTTCTTTAAAAAGCTTTACGATCTCAACAAGTGTTTTGTTGTATAATGTTTCAGCTGTATCATATACGTTTATTTCAACGATTCTTCTTGCGATAATATCTCCAGTATCAATTTTGGAATCTATGTAATGAAGAGTAACGCCTGCAGGCGTGTCTTCGACTATAGGCCAAACATTTGGGTTAACCCCGCGGTTGTATGGCAAGTACCCTGGATGAAAGTTTATGCAGCCATATGGCGGAATATTAATAATTTCCGGCTTAAGAATTGTTACCCAAAATGCGCCAATAATAATGTCCGGTGCAAGTTCTTTTATCTTATTAATAACAATTGCGTCTCGCAAAGTTGATCCGTCAAAGATTAATCTCTTGGGAAGATTTACGGTTTTAATAATTTCTGCAGTAAATTTTTGTTTTTCAATCGGAGCAATGCCAAGAGCTATGATGTTTTCATTTCTTTTTTTAAGATACTTCGCGACTTCCAAACCTACCCAATTATTTGCTAGAAGAAAAACTTTCATTACGAAATATATTATTCTCTAAGAAGCTTATTTAGCTTTTGACAAACATAATTTACTTCCTCTTCGGTAAGGTTGACTCCGCTTGGTAAATTAATTCCGTGTAGTCCAATATGGTATGCTACGGGGTTATCCGTTTTTGTTTTGTACATCGGAAGCATTGAGAATGGAAAAAAGAACGGTCGGGTATCAATCATATTTTCTTTTAATTTTACCATCAACTCATCACGTGTTAGCCCAAACCTTCTTTCAAGCACAATAGATGACATCCAATAGTTATTGCGTACACTCTCTCTTTCCGTATTCATTCTTAGGCCACTAATTTTTCCAAGCCTTTCATGATACCAATTAAATATCTTTCGCTTGCGGTCAACTAAATATTCAACCCGTTCTACCTGTGCAAGACCAAGGGCAGCCGCGACATTTGGTAATCTATATTTGTAGCCAATTGTAGTATGCCAAAACGCGCCTTTTTTTCTGTCTCTCCCGAGATCTGCAATATAGCTTGCCTTCTCAAAAAGTTTTGCATTGTTGCTTAAAAGCATGCCTCCCTCTCCGATAGCGGCAATTTTTGCACCTTGAAAGCTATACGCTGCCATATCGCCAAAACTTCCCGTTTTTTTCCCTTTGTATGTGGATCCGAGAGAAGGACAGGCATCTTCAAGGATAAACAAATTATACTCTTTGGCAATTTTTATAATCTCATCATAATTTGCTGGATGACCGTATAAGTCAACCGGCATTACTGCTTTCGTTTTTTTCGTAATCGCTTTTTTAAAGCTTTTTGGATCAATGCACCACGTATCCCTTTCAACATCCACAATAACGGGTTTTGCACGAACATACATTATGGCGTTTGCAGATGCAACTGCGCTAATTTCTGGCAAGATTACCTCATCATC
>CAZRWL010000022.1:0-13596 GCA_964603935.1 uncultured Gammaproteobacteria bacterium
TTATCTATAAGCGAGGGCGGAATATTGCCATATTCAAATTTATTTGAAAACGATACGTGGTTTTCCAGAACTCTGGTTAAATTTTGCGAAGAAAACAACATAGCCCTTAAGAAAAGATTGTCTGACATTAGCGAAGAAAAAAAAGGCCTCCTCTTGAACGGCACGGGAGAAAAGATGTATGAAGTTGTTGGGAAAAACAGATGGGGGAGAACAACGGAAATTCATGAATCTTTCCGGGGAATCATCGGAGATTTAAGAGAAAAATATGAATCAACAGACTCTCTGTTTCTAAGATCGCGGGTAGAAAAATTTATGCGCTATGAAACCTGCGCGCAGTGCAATGGAGCAAGGCTTAAAAAAGAATCATTATCCATAACAATTGCGGAGAAATCAATTATCAGCCTTTGTGATATGCCCATCGCAGATGCTTTGAAATTTATTGCAAATTTAGCAGCCAATATTTCTGCGCGCGAAACAGTAATTTCAAAATTAATTTTAAAAGAAATCAAAGAAAGGCTTACATTTTTGATTGATGTCGGCTTGGATTATTTAGCGCTTTCAAGAGGCGCGCAAACCCTCGCAGGAGGGGAAGCGCAGAGAATAAGACTTGCTTCGCAAATCGGGTCAGGATTAACCGGAGTTTTGTACGTTTTGGATGAGCCGTCAATCGGACTTCACCAAAAAGACAACAAAAAATTAATTGAAACGCTGAAGAAACTCCGGGACTTGGGAAATACGGTTCTGGTTGTAGAACATGACCAGGAAACCATGGAGCAGTCGGATTATATAATTGACTTCGGCCCTTCGGCAGGCTCAGGAGGGGGAGAAATCATTGCCAAAGGAACAATTGAGGAAATAAAAAAGGATAAAAATTCCCTAACCGGCGCGTATTTGTCAGGAGCTAAGAAAATAAAATCAGTTCGGGATGAACAGGAAACAAATTTAAATACCGCAAAAACCTTATCAATTCTTGGCGCCGCAGAGCACAATTTGAAAAATATTGATGTTAATTTTCCTTTAAATAAATTTATTGTAGTAACAGGCGTTTCTGGATCGGGAAAATCAACTTTGATAAACGACATCTTGTATCATGCTCTGATGCAAATGCAAAATCCGTATCACCGCGAAAAACCCGGAAAATTTGAGAGCATCAATGGATACCAAAATATAAAAAGAGTTTACATGATTGACCAGTCTCCGATTGGCAGAACGCCAAGAAGCAATCCCGCAACCTATACCGGAGCTTTTACATACATTAGGGATATTTTCGCCAGAACAAAAGATGCGAAACTTCGGGGTTATGGGCCGGGAAGATTTTCCTTCAATGTCAAAGGCGGACGTTGTGAAGCGTGCGAAGGAGAAGGACAAATAAAAATAGAAATGCAGTTTTTGCCGGACGTTTATGTAACCTGCGAGAGCTGCAATGGCAAACAGTACAACAAAGAAGCTCTGGAAATTTTGTTTAATAACAAAAACATTGCCGATGTGCTGTCTATGAGCGTTAAAGAAGCGCTGCAATTCTTCTCTTTTGTTCCTGTTTTGTCGCACAAATTACAAACACTTAATGACGTTGGACTTTCTTATATTAAGCTCGGACAGCCGGCTCCGACTTTGTCCGGAGGAGAAGCGCAAAGGGTGAAATTATCCGATGAGTTGTCCAAAAAAGGACAAAACTGTCTGTATTTGCTGGATGAACCAACCACCGGACTGCATTTTGCGGATTTGGAAAAATTATTGCAAGTGCTCAGAAACCTTGTTAATCGCGGAAATACTGTTATCGTGATTGAGCACAATCTGGATGTTATCAAAAACGCGGATCACATAATTGATTTGGGTCCTGACGGAGGAGAAAAAGGCGGAGAAATAGTGGCTGTTGGCACGCCTGAGGAAATTGCCCAAAATCTTCGCTCCTACACCGGCCAATTCCTGAAAAAACTCCTCTAGCCTTGCGCTAAACACACAACTCCGAGTACTTATGCTAAGATTAATGTTAAATGAAAAAGTTTATTGCTGCGTTTTGCTTCTATTTATTGAGTTTTATTTTCTTAATTTCACCTTCTGCTTTTGCCTCGGAAAATTTTACTACTGACTACTCTGTTACCTACAATGTTTTGGAAAATGCGCTGACGCATGTGACTTTTGACATTACGCTAACAAATAAAACCAGCCAATATTATGCTTCGTCCTACAGTATTCAGGTTGGATTTAATGACGTAGAGAGCGTTCTTGCAAGGGACAGTGAAGGGAAAGTTACGCCTGTTGTGAGCAAGAATGATAATGGAAATAACATCAAGATTACTTTCAATAAGGGTTCTGCTGGTCTTAACAAAAAATCCGTATTTGCAATCTCTTTTGACACTAAGGACATTGCTCACGCATCGGGAAAAATTTGGAACATTAACATTCCGGGACTAACGAAACAAACCGAATACAATTCATTTAATGTTAACGTTGTTGTTCCGAAATTTTTGGGAGACCCTTCATACATAAAACCTGCAATCGGACAATTTAACAATGGCAGTTTGAAATTTACAAAAAAAGAGCTTGGAGAGTCCGGAATTTCCATATCATTTGGGCAAGAAGAAATTTACAAATTCGGCCTTTTATATCACTTAAAAAATCCTAATTTATTTCCTATTAAAGCAGAAATTGCTCTCCCGCCGTCCACCAATTATCAGGATGTTGAAATCATAGACATAAATCCAAAGCCGGAAAATATAATCTCCGATAATGACGGGAATTGGCTGGCCAAATACACTCTTAACCCTTCAAAAAAGGTAGATGTCAAAGTTACAGGAAAAGCAAAAGTTTCACTTCGTCCCAAGAAACAAAAATTATCTCAAAAAGAAAAAGAACAATATCTGAAGGATAATGCTTTTTGGCAAGTGTCAAACAGCAAAATAAAAGAATTGGCTTTGGAGCTTAGAACTCCTTACGAAATTTACAAATATGTTGTTCAAAATCTTAAGTATGATTTCCAAAGAGTTGCATTGGGAAAGCCAAGGATGGGGTCGGCAGAAGTATTGAAAAATCCAACGTCCGCTGTCTGTCTGGAGTTCACAGACCTTTTTATTGCGATGGCCAGAGCCGCGGGAATCCCGGCACGCGAAGTGAACGGCTTTGCTTACACCAAAAACTCTAAAGAAAAACCTCTGTCTTTAGTAAAAGATGTTCTGCACGCATGGCCGGAATATTACGACCAGGAGATTGGAACATGGGTAATGGTTGACCCAACCTGGGAAAACACAACAGGCGGAGTAGACTATTTCTACACTTTGGATTTTGACCATTTCGCTTTTGTTATAAAAGGCGTTAGCAGCGTTTATCCCATACCTGCTGGCGCGTACAAAATATCCAATGCGGCAACGCGGGATGTTGAGGTAGAATTCGCGGACACTTTTGGCAAACCATTTACTTTGACAAACGAAATTGATACGGCTAAAATAAAAGCCGATAAAAACCATATCGGGAAAGGAATTTTATTTGCTAGTATCTTTATCGGAATATCAGTCATTGCCTACAAAACCGGGAGTTTACTTTTTTTTAAACGAAAAAAATAAAATTCTGTATGTTGGCAAAGCCAAAAATCTTAAAAAAAGAGTAGCTTCTTATTTTTTAAAAAATCTGGACTTTGGCGCGAAAACAGCCGCTTTAATCTCCCAAATTGCAAAAATAAGAACTATTACTGTTAATTCAGAAGTTGAAGCTTTTCTTCTGGAGGCTAAATATGTAAAAAAATTCAAGCCTAAATATAACATAAAACTTCAGGATGACAAAGCTTATCCAATGATTAAGATTACCGTCAAGGACATTTACCCCAAAGTTTTAATTGTCAGGCGTCCGGATGACAAAAATTCAATTTATTTTGGTCCTTTTCCAAATGCGGCCGGAGCAATGAGAATTGTTTTGAAAACTATCAGAAAAATTTTTCCTTACCAATCCGCAGTTAATCACCCGAAAAAAATATGTCTTTATTATCATTTGGGTCTTTGCCCCTGCCCTCCTGTTTTTGACAGTGTTGAATTTAAAAAAGAATACAAAAAAACAATAAAACACATTATCGATTTCCTAAACGGAAATACCAAAAAAATAATTAGAGAGCTTAAAAAAGAAAGGGAAATTTTGAGTAAAAGCGAAGAATTTGAAAAAGCAAATATTCTGCAAAATAAAATAACGGCAATTAAATTAATTACCGGCCCGTTTTACAATAACAAATTAGATATTAATATTAATCCAAACCTTGCAGACGATTTAAGAGAAAAGGAAATTAACGATTTACTAAACATCCTAAAAAGAAATAATGCCGAAATAAAAAAATTGGAAAGAATTGAGTGTTATGATATTTCTAATATTTCGGGAACGAATGCCGTCGGATCAATGGTTGTTTTTACAAACGGGGAAAAAGACAGCTCTCAATACAGAAAATTTAAAATAAAAACATTAAATACGCCTAATGATTTTGCAATGATGGAAGAAGTTTTACAACGAAGATTGAAACATTCAGAATGGCAGTATCCTGATTTAATAATTGTTGACGGAGGAAGAGGACAAGTTTCCAGCGCGTTAAAAGTTTTAAGCACGATAGGATTAAACATCCCGCTTATTGGTCTGGCGAAAAAAGAAGAAACAATTATAACTTCGAATTTACAAGAAATAAGTTTGCCTAGAGAGTCAGATGCTTTAAAATTAATAATGCGAATCAGAGACGAAGCCCACCGCTTCGCAATTACCTACCACCGTAAATTAAGAAGCAAAAATTTTGTTTAGGCAAAATAGGGTGGGAAAATCTGCTAATCATTTCGAAGGCTTTTCACCATAGTAAAACTTAGTATCGGAATATCTGTCCGCTATACCTTCGATCGCTTTCATTATTAATGATGTAGATTTAATTGCAGAGAAAGGAAATTTTCCCAATGGTACCTTAGGTATTACGGGTGTGCCTGCAAGAACCATACGGTAACGCATCGTCTTGTCCATCGCTGCAGACCATTTATTATAAGTTTCATCCATAGTCTCCATCAACTCTTCCCCCGGCAATTCATTCCTTCCTTCTAAAAGTTTCCGTAACTCTACATCTACTTCCTTTAATTGTTCATCGGGATTAGGATTTTCCTTAAGCAGTTCTTCCGCAATTCGCTTGTTCTCTTCCGCAATTGCTGTATTAGGATCATCATTGATGACAAACTGTTTTGGCAAATATGCAGTAGCCGTATCGTACCGAGCAACAAAGTTCAATATCTTTTGAGCCAACGGGTCCTTCAAGTCGTCAAGGTTTACCTGCATAACTACAAGAATTACGCCCAATTCAGGTTCGTCACCATCTATGGTAAAACGGGGATCTCCATTGAGCTCTATTTTTGAAATAGAAACGCTTGGTTCTTTTCCTTCCGCAATAGAATAATTTAGAGTATCCCATGGTTGATCTTTAACTGCTGAATCAACAAATATACCTAGCTTCTTAAATTCTTCTTGCTCTCGATACTTTTCTTCTTTTTCCGCATATGAAACAGGTCGTTGAATAAGATAGCCCACAATAGCTTGGTTACCTTGTCGTGTTAGAAATAATGCGTCGTATTCGTTGGCAAGATCAGGATTATGCTGAATGCTATTGTCCGGACTTGTAGTTTCCACTAACTGAAAAAGCATTCCTGATGGTTTTCTTGCTTCCTGAATCTGCGCTTGAATTGCTTCTTGTTGAGCTTTCAACCTAGCAAGCGGGCTAAACTGTTCAGATATAGAACCTTCCATATTTGTTAGTAATAAAATCTCTTCTTTTTTTTAAAACATCTCTTAAATAATCCCGATCTTTCCTTCTTAATCTAACGCTATCTACAAGTCCGTCAATTATATCATCTTTTAGTTTCTCCTTTATAATTTGAGCTTGAAAGCTAAGATCATCGCCTGTTATTCCCATTTTTTCAGGCGAAATAGGCGATATTTCGCTAAGCTCATTGACTGTCTCTCCAAAATCTTTTTCCGCCTTCCTCTCTCCTCTTGCTCTATATAGCATTGCTCCTCCGTTGTCTACTCTAAAAACTTCTCCTGTTCTGGGAATACTAACCGTATTTTGTTCTAATGCGGAAACAATATCCCAATTTGCCAAAAGACAGTCTGCCAAATATCCTTTTTTCCAGTTCTGACTTCCGCTTGATCCGTCTACTACGCCGCTAACTAATTTGCTTGCCCGGCCATAAACCCCTTCTATTTTTACTGCTTTTGTTTCCGGTACGGAGATTCCCAGCGCTTTGTATAATTTGTCTGCCAATAATTCATTCCAAATCTGATCTCCATTTGTCTCGCTTTGGAATTTCACATAAAATCTTTCAGAACCGTTTTTGCCCTGCACTGTAAACTCCGCTGCGGGATTGCTTCCTTTTTGCTCTCCTGTTTTTAATGAATTATCCCAAACTTCAACAGGAACATTTCCGATGTTTCTGTCGGTTCTCATGGCGTCGTAGTCTTCGGACGTAAATAGGATTTCTCCCTGCAAATCGTAAATGGGTATGTAAAATCCATTTTCAACAACCGACCTTTTTGTTTTTTCTAAAACAGAAGCATTTCTAAGAACTATTCCCCCTATTTCCGTTGAAGGAACACCAACAAACATAAGAGCATGTCTTGGATTTTTATGACCCAACTCCTCTCTAAGATTATCAACTCCATGTTCCCATATTGATTGGCTTCTTTTATAAACAAGAAATAATTGATCTGACAGGTTCCGATCGTCATGTCCCCGAACTACTGATCTGCTATATGTCCACGAGATTGAATCACGAAGAATATCGTAAACGTTCTCATATGCTTTAGCATCTACTACCCTGCTAAAGTTAACGTAAAAATCATCATCATAGGCAACTTCTTTGAATGTATTTCCGCCTAGATTTCCGTTTAAAAGAATCTGAGCTAGCGAAATTACTGAAGTTCCGTGAATATAGTCTCCATCATCCAAAACCAGAGGTTTTTTAGAGAGACCTTTGTTTCTTTCTTCAGCTATTGATTTTGCTCTTTCATCCCTTGATGTTTCCACAACCCTCCTGAAATAATCTCTAAAAACTTCTTTTTTGCCAAATTCTGTTAATTCCTTAAAAGGAATACTGTCAATTTCTCCCTTTGCCAGGGCATTGATTATTTCGCCATTGTCAGTTACATACGATCCATGTCTTTTTACAAGCGTTCTGATAGGTATGCCTGTTACTGAATGTATTGGGTAATCCACTTTTGCCTGCATAAGCTCTTTTTTAAATTTTGCCAATGTAAACAAGTAAAGACTTTTCCAGTAGGGTTGCTGAGTGGTAAAAGCGCGTTCTAACTCCTTGGCTCTTTTATCAATATTGGCATTCTCAAAAATATCCCGCATCGCGTAAGTACGATTCGCATTTAAAGTTCCTCCTTCTTCCATAAGAACCATTAGCCGGGGAAACTTATCTGGAAAATCAGCCAGCGGTTTATTATTAACAAGTCCAACTGCAAAAGCCCTTAAGAATGACTCGTTGCTGTAAAACCATTCAATATTCGGATCCTTTTCCACGTGATCTAAAATTACATTTATTTCTTTTTCAAAAATAGACATAAGGGTATTTTTATCGATATTTTTACCAAGAGAAGATGTCATCCTCTCAAACAACGGGCTTAAAAAATCATGGGGAATACTGCCTTTGTCTTTTCTGACTGCTGCTAATTCTTCATGGGAGATAGGATGATTATTGCTATAAATATCACCATTTACAACCTGCACGTAGGGAGTGCGGGTATTAAGACTGTAAACGAATCCACGACGGTATTTTCTTACCTCATCGATACTCGCAAATAATTTATCCTTATTTTCAGCAAGAGATTCTATAATGCGCAAAGCGTCTCCATCTATATACGAAAATAAATGCGGGTTACCAGCATGTTCATAAAGCTCTTGCATAAAAGGTAGCAAAACTTCTTTTTGCTTGAGAAGATTATTGAGTGCGGAGACATAGTCTTCTTTACCTCTGCTGACGTATCTGCCTAAAGCAATTTTATGACCTAGCTTTGCAAGATCGGAAAGCATAGAAACCATATTTACATTTCCTGATAACTCAATCAGCAAAGATAATGTTCCGACCGTACTTTTATCCATTCTTCCAAATGTTCCGCTTTCAAAATATTTATCAGATGGCTTTTGACTTTTAGCCAATTCTATAGCTTTTCTTATATCGCTTTTTTCTTGAACAAAAACTTTTGACAAATGTTCAAGCGATTGATCCGACACTCCTTCCTGATCTGCATAAAAATCAACAATTTCCCCATCCAATGTTCTCACTAAATCTTTTAACTCTTCGTTTGGATGAGTACTTGCATATTCGACAAGAAGACCTAGTATGAATGGGTTTTCATACAGGAATGATGGCTTGCTGTATTCTGAACCCAAACTCGACTTGAAAAATTTTTCAACTACTAACTCGGGAACTTTATTGTCTTTTATAATAGGCGTAATTATTTGCGGTCTGTTTTTGAGATTGTGTAAATTATTTATAATTTCCTGTTTTCCATCAATAACCTTCTGTTTGACCTCAAAACCGAATCTTTTTTCAGCGATCCGCAATGAATCTTCACCGAACACTTCCCGTACTTTTTTTGATGTCATAAACCGTTCCCATTGATCCATAAAATCAACTATTCTTTTTTCAGATAAGGGTGGATTGGGAGATAGATCGAAACTTCTTGCGGTTTCCGTTCCCCACTGGTAAAAAAGATGGTTGGGGTTATTTTGAAAAAGATTAAATGTTTCATTGACGTATTGAGCAATCGCCTGATAAGTTAACGCTGCTTTCTCAAGGGATTTTTTGTCCGAAATGTAACCGGCTAATTCATCGAGAACTATTTGATTCAGAAGGGGCGCTTGTTGTTCTGAATTATTCCGCACAACACCTTGTCCTACTACTTCAGCCATAAATAAATTATAGCACGGAAAATTATTTTCTTGACACTTCGTAGTAGTAGGGAAAGAAGAGGAAAGAAGCCGGGGGATCGGACAACAGATATTTTTGAAAATCAGAGTATATTGCGATGCGTTTTTGCATATCCAGTTCTTTTCTCCCGTCTTCCAATAATTTATCTATTCTTTTGTTATCGTAATGGGTAATATTGTTTACCTGACTTGAGTGCCAAAGAGCATATTGGTCAGGGTCGGACGAAACATTAAATTCTCCCAAAAAAATTTGAAAGCTTGAGGGAATTTGATTTGTGATTTGAATTTTTACATCAATATTTAATTGTTTCCAAATATTCGCTATTTTCCTAGCTGTTTTTTCGTATTTTGGCAAAGTATCTATTGTTAACAAAAGTTTTCCTCCGTCTGTTGCTGTTTCCGACTTTTCTGCTAATAATTTTGCGTGTTCCATATCCTGCCGGTATGAACTAATCCCATTTTGATTCGCGTATGAAAAACGCGCCAAAGGACTTGAATTTCTTTCTCCTTGATCAAAACTGTCCGGCATGGCCGCAGACAAACCTTCCCTTAGCGTCTTTGACGATAAAGCGTTATCTTTTGTATTAAAAAAAACCGTTACAAGTTTATCGTAATTCACTTTTTTTTCAATTACCGCGTTTTTAAATGAGGCAAACGACATATTTTTGAAATTTAAGTCTGATAAATTAGTCATTTTGGATATTTCTCCAAGCGCAAACGCTGTTTTTAGCGCGGTTTCCGTCGGATAAAATAATTGATATGTGTACATCTTATGTTTTTTTTCGGAATACAGCTCTATTGATTCAACAAAATTTCCGTTCAGTTTTACTTTTTTTACTCTATAATCCCCAAGACCAACAAAGCCTTTTCTGAAAATAGGCCTGCCTACCGTTGTTAGAAAAGGAGAGTAAATATCTTTCAAGCTGAAAACTATCGTGTATTTATCAGGCCTTATTATTGAAACGTCCGAAAAATCGTAATTGATGTCTTTGGAAGTCAAATTTCTCCCGTCAGAAAAAAACATATTCTTGCGCAGGAAAAACGCATAGCTTTTTTTGTTTGGAGATATTTTCCATTTTTCGGCGGCATCGGGGATAACGTTTCCGTCTTTCTGTGTTTTGGTCAAACCCACAGACACCTTATTTAGTATTTCTTCGGGCATTCTGTCCGGAGTGTATGCTCCAACCATTCCTACGGTTTCTTTCTCTACAAAAGGCATGCGAGTTATAGAATAAGACAAAATTCTATTGATAAGAAAAAATATAAAAAGCCCTATTCCAAAATAAATCGCGATGTTTTTTCCCCATCTTTTAACATACGCCTTCAAAAGCCAGAAAATAAGCCTGCGCCTTAGCACTATCATAAATTAAATTAGTGGGGTATAAGAAGAATTATCGATAGGACACCAAAAAGGACTGTCAAAATTACTGTTACCCAAATAAGCAATTTGTCCAAGCTTTGCTTGCTTCGATAAAACTCTCCACCCCCTCCAAAAGAACTGGACAATCCGGTTCCCTGCATCTGCAGCATAATTACGCCGATAAGACATACAGCAACTATGATCGCGAGTATATTCAAAAACATAACACGTATTATTATATATTTTCCATTATTGTTTTTGCAAGTTTTTGAGAATTGTGGTACAGGGGAAATTCGCTATTTACCAGGTCGCTTTTGACAACTTCTGCAGCCGAATTGTCCCCAAATCCATTCACATTTACATATTTGTATTTAAGATCTTTTGGTATTTGAGGCACGTAATTGTCGTTTGCAACAATTTTATCAAAAGGAAAAACTCCCAAATGCCTCTCAACCGCGAGAACGTAATCATTGACATTGTATCCTTTCGTTTCAAACGGTTTGTTAGCAACATTAATTACGAATATTTTTTGAGCTTTGGACTCATCTAGCGCTTCTTTAACTCCCTTGATAATCAGAACCGGAAGAATTGTGGTGTACAAGTCCCCGGGGCCTGCGATTACAACATCGCTTTCTCTTATGCTTTTAATAAACTTAGGGTTTGCTTTGGCGTTAATTGGATTAAGAAAGACTCTTTCAAGCACTCTTTTTCCTCTGTATTTTCCCGTGTCTATCATTTCTTCTCCATGAATCATTTTTCCTTCTATTGTCCTTGCCGATATTGACACTGCTTCTGTTGTGGCAGGCAAAAAATTGCCCTCGACATTGAAAGTTTTCTTAAAAAGCTCTATTGCCTGCTCAAAATTCCCCGTAAGGTCAAGTATTGCGGTCATAATTAAATTTCCAAGCTTCTGTCCGCCCAATTCTTTGTCATTTCCGTATCTATCGCCTTTGAATCTATATGTCAGAAGGTTTGCTAAGGCTAAATTTTTATTTTTTATCAAAGCGGACATACATGAAACTAGATCTCCCGGAGGAGGAATATTGTAAAGCCTGCGCAGCCTTCCGGACGAACCCCCATCATCAGCCATTGAAACAACAACGTTTATGTCCGAAAAGTAATCCTTAAGTCCTTTTATCAAATTAACTGTGCCAATGCCTCCGCCAAGACAAACTATTTTTTTATTAACCATCTTAACGCTCCTAAAATAAAAGATAAAAATGCTGACGCTATGACAAAAGCAAGAAAATTATTAACAGAAAGCCGGGGAATAATAAAGCCCGCAAAGTTAAAGCCTTTAAACGCGAATGCTGTTACGGAAATGTTAGGAGTAATAATCGTCAAAAGGTATAGAATAATCGCGTTTATCAAAAAAGAAAACATTCCCAGCGTAATAATGTTCAACGGGAGCGTAATAATTTTCAATATAGGTCTTACAATCAAAAACAATATTGAAAGAACTGTTCCGCCGACAATGTAATCGGTAATTCCTCCTTTTATTGTTAATCCCGTTACGACTTGCGATGTTAAAAATAAGGCAACGGAATAAAAGACAATATTTCTCAAAACCGCCTTCATAAGATGTATTAGATGCTAACAAAAAATATGCATCATTGCAAGAAATGAGAATTGATAGTATTATACTTTCGTGAATAAAATAGTGTGCCCTAATTGCGGAAAAGAGATATCGGAGGCGTTTAAGCTTAAGATAGAAAAAGAAAAGATGGATGTCCTGAGGCAAAAAGCAGAAGAGTCATCTTCGAAAAGGATTAAAGAAGAATTTGAATTAAAGCTTAAGCGAACCGCAGAAGAAGCGCAGGCAAAAGAAGAACAAAATAAAAAGCTTCTTGACCAGCTCACCCAACTGACAATTCAACTAAGGGAAATAAAAAAAGAGAAAGATGAAGCAAAATTCGAAATGCAGAAAAAACTGCTTGAAGAAGAAGACAAAATAAAACTTGAAGAGCGTAAGAAAGCAGAGGAAGAAAGTAAATCGAAAATTTTGGAAATGCAAAAACAGCTTTTGGATGTTTCCAAAGCTAATGATGATCTTCGGCGCAAGATAAACCAGGGCTCCCAACAAACCCAGGGAGAAGCATTTGAAATAGAATTTGAAAAAACGCTGCGTCAGGAATTTCCAAACGACCAAATTTCGGAAATCGCTAAAGGAACAAAAGGAGGAGATGTTGTTCAGGAAATAGTGGACAGGAATGGAAATAACTGCGGAAAAATACTCTGGGAGCTAAAAAATACCAAAACATGGAGTGAATTGTGGGTAGATAAATTAAAGACAGATCAGCGCAGCGCTGTTGCAGATTACGGCGTTATAATCTCGGAAGCAGTACCTGAAAATGTTAAGTCCGCCAAATTTTACAAAAATATCTGGATTACTAAGCAAAACTTTGCGATTGGTCTGGCTTCAGCGTTAAGACTTAATCTTATTCAAATTGCCATGGCCAAACGCGCGCTTGACGGAAAAAAGGGTAAATCCGACCTTCTTTTTTCATATCTTTCGGGTACGGAATTTAGATTGCGAGTGGAGGCAATCGTAGACGCGTTCACTAATATGCAGGTTGAAATAGAAAAAGAAAAAAGGTACTTTTCCAACAAATGGGCAAGAGATGAAAAAAACATCCGCCAGGTAATTGATAATACTTATGGTATGCACGGGGATTTGAAGGGAATAGTGGGAAATTCTCTTCCTCAAATTAAAGGATTGGATGAAACAACTCCGGGTTTGGGAGACGGAAAAGCGGACTTGACAAAGCATTAAGCCGCCGCTAGTATAATTATATGTACAGAAAAATAATTGTAATATCTGCGTTTTTCTTCTTATTTGTAACCATAGTTCCCAATATAATTGCTCAAGAAACAGATACGGGCACACCCAGCGCAAATCCACTTAAAAAACAAAGAGCGGAAATCAGACAAGAAATGAAAGACGCTATTGCAGCCAAAAAAGCGGAGCTTAAAACACGCATAGAAACAATCAAAGATCAGAGAAAAAAAGCAGTAGTTGAACGCATTGACATAAAACTTTCCGCAGTAAACGAAAAACACACAAGTAGATTTGCCAAAGTACTGGAAAATCTTCAATTAATTCTTAATAAAGTTACTGTTCAGGATACTACAACTGCGCAAACAGCAATTGAAGAGGCTCAAAAAGCAGTTGAAGTCCAGGCGGGAAAAACATACACGATAACTATTACCAGCGAGTCAAATTTAAAGCAAAACGTAGGAACAGTAACAAGCCAGTTAAGGCAGGATTTGGTCGCGACACACAAATTGATAATTGACG
>CAZRWL010000023.1:0-12938 GCA_964603935.1 uncultured Gammaproteobacteria bacterium
AAAAGCGCGATTGAATATTGCTTGATCCGGCGATTGCATCTTCCTGAATTTGCTGATTTTGAAAGAAATTTGTTTCAAAAGATGAAAATATATTTACCTGACTGTATCTTCCTGTTCCTCCAGTTACTCCGAAAACCAAAAAAACCGCAATAAAGAATACAAATAAAAAAGATGAAAACACAGCAATTTTAAAAGTCTTTGAGTAATTTTTAATTGTTGGAAAAAGCATAAGAAGAAAAATAAGAAAAATACCGGGAACAAAAACACGCGGAGTGTGGTAAAAGAAAAAACTCATGGTTAGTACACCAACGCTTATAAAAAGATATGTTATTTTTTTATTTTTAAGACTATAGAAAAATAATCCAAATCCAAAAAGTATGAAAAAAAGAGACACCATAACCTCAGCACTTGCCCTCCCTAAAACAAAACTCCATGGAGATATGGCTATCAAAAAAGAGCTTAATAGACTTAATTTATTGTCTTTAAAAATTGACCCTACAAGAAAAAATACGGCAAAAACAGTAAGACTGCCAAATAATGCGCCCATGAATCTTGTAGCAAGCTCCGTAAGTCCCAAAAATTTTACAGGAAGAACTGTTAAATAATGATACCCCGAGGGCCTATTGTCACCAAACATATCTACATAAAGAGGAAAAGGATTGTCATTGTCATCCTTGCCTGTTAAAAGCAGAGAATACGCATTGTATCCCAAAGATGCCTCATCTTGATGGAATCCAACGGGATAATTCCCTAAATTATAAAAACGAAGAAAAAGTGCAAATATAAAAATAAGGCTTAACAATAAATATGTTATTAAATTTTTATTTCTTAACATAGTAAAATCTTTTTATTTGGGCTAAAATTATTAAGATTACAGATAGTATTAGTGAACCTATACTTATCTTTAGACCCAAATCAAAAGACTTAGGGTAATATGAAAAAATAATCTCATGATCGCCCTTTACAACTGGTACCGCTCTAAAAGAATAGTTGGCTCTATATATTTTACCAAATTCCCCATCAATGCTCACTCTCCAACCTTTATAATAATTATCCGAAATGAATAAAAGCATATTCGTTTTTGCATCCGTCTGCAATAGAATTTCATTCGGCGTATACTTTTTGACTTCCACTTTTGCTTTATCGTCTTTTGAGAAATCAATTTTCGCCTGCCCGCCATCGGCTTTTGCCGAAGGCAATTGCAGGCGGGGCAATACCGGCTCTTCCAAAATCAATCTGTTCCTAAAATCAAACTTTTCGTCAAAAATCATCTGAATAATTTTATTCTTATCACTCTCTACGACATAATTTGAAGCCAGGAAGATACGCGGCAAAACTTCTTTATTTTCATAGATCTGCCAAGGAGTTTTTTGCCAAATTAATTTATAAATAGAATCATCAAAAGTCTGATTGTCTGCTTTTACTGCTGAAGCCGGCGGATCGACTTTGTTAAGAACATATTTAACCCCTAAAAGATTCAAAAGCCGCTGACGATACTTATTCTCCCGCAGGTCACTTCCGCCATAACCTGAAGCTATCACAACATCGGACCCCGGTATAGAATTCGCAATCCTACCATGCATGGAGGAAGATATTAATTCTCCATATCTTTTCAGATGTAAGGCATTGTAGCCATCAACAGAAAAAGTTTTTTCGTATGTTTGTAAATTTGTGTTTATATATCCGCTTCCGTACCCCCACGAACGATCTATTCCTTGTATTTTTTTAAGCTGGGTCAATATTTCTGTCTGCGGATAAACAGTTTCTTTTGGCGCAAACGGAGTGATTTTGTGGAAAAAATAAAATAAATCCCCCATACTTAAAATTACTAAAAAAATAATAATAAATTTTTTATATCTGACTCTATAAAAACTAATATGCAAGACTATCGCACTTACAAAGAAAATGAAAGTAGGCAAAAGAAGATTCCTTCTTGAAATGCTTAGATTTTGAATCCAAGATTTATCGATCAACGGCAATAAAGCTATCAAAATCCATAAAAAAATATAGACGCCGCCTAAAATTAATATTGCTTTAAAAACCGGTTTTTTATTTAAATCTTTTTCAAAAGTATCCATTCCAAATCCGGCAATTATACTTACACAAAAAAGATAAAGGAACATAATTCTGGTAGGAACGGCTGTTGAAATAAAAGGAATCTGAAAAGAATATATTATCCTGCCGATAAAGGTATCAAAGGTTAATAACAGGATAACGATTGCGCTAATAGCAAAGAACCAAAACGTAGAATTTTGTTTTTTGAAAAAACTATAAAGGACAAAAATTATAGGTATTACTCCAATATATATAACTCTTTCTATGTATGTGCCGCTAAGCCAATAGTTTCTAGTAGCGGGATTGCCAAAAAAATCCGGGACAAAAATGGTCACAGCGTGAAAGAGGGGGATTAACAGCTTTAGAAAAGACGCTTGAGGATATGGCGCTCTTGCAGACTGAAAAAATAGCTCGATCATTGGGAGCAATTGCATCGCCGACAACAGTATTGGCAAAATGAAAATTAAACAAAATATCAATAATTTCTTAAACTTACCTTCCTTATCAATGAAAAAAATATTAAAAATAACAAATGCCGCAAGAAAAATAAATACATAAAACGCTGTCTGAGCGTATCCAGCCAAAATTGAAAATAGCAAGGACAAAGAAATTGCGATAGATTTTAAAACAGTTGGTTTTTTAAGATTTTTAAGAGACATCCACATTGCAAAAGGCATCCATATTATGGAATGGCCAATATTTCCGTATTCCATCCACACAACGTAATAAGAAGAAAATGCAAATAATAAACCTGAGAAAATCGAATTTTTTATGCCAAGCTTAAGCTCCCGCGCAAATAAAAAACTAAATATTCCGGTCAGAACAGGCTGTAAAACGATAAAAATTGTCCACGCAAGTACATAAGGAAACATAAAAAATAATATATTTAAAGGGTAAAACGATCCGGATTGAAGACTGGCTATATGAGGACTTCCGGAAAAATTATAGGAATTCCAGAGAGGAAATTCAAAGTTTTGAAACATTCTAATTGAAAATTCTTTCTCCGGATACAAAAGCCTAATAACGTCGAAATCCTGTCCTTTATTTGGGTAGCCTCCGGGGGCGTATCCTAAGAAGGGGTATGAACTATATGGAGCATACTCGCCAACAAGAAGATCGCCCGGAAAAGGTATTTTACCTTTAAAAATAGGGTAAAAGAAAAATAGGGATACGACTATAAATATAAGACTAACAAGAATTGCTGTCCTTTTCATCTTATTTTATCCTATAAATACTCATATAGTTATCTCCTGCTCCTTTAATTCGCAAAATAGGATCTAAATTCCATTGAACAGGAGCATCCCCCGGATATTCGCAAGAAGAACATGGTTGATAAAAAAGAAAATAAGTGGGAATTTTCTTGCTCTCTTCAATTACCTTCGTTGGAATTATATCTCCCACAGGCCAGTACCCATCTATTTTTATATTTGGGTTATTAACAAGATATATTTCCAAGGCGTAGGGCATTAATCCGAAAGTGCCTTGCGTAGCAACGTAAATTTTCCCCTTCTTTACTTCTTTTTTGAAAAACTCAACAACTCCGTTAATCCCTCCGCCTGCAGGCCAATCAGTTAGGTACTGTTTTGTATCTGAAACAGGAATGCGCGCATTAGCAAAATCATTCAATATTAAATAATCTGTTTTAAAAGCCAGTGCAAAAACCAGAAAAAGGAATACGGGGAATATGTAAAGCATCTTAAATTTCGCATAAATATTTATTAAAGAAAATGCAATTAACGGAAGCAGCGGGAGAATCATGAAGAAAATAAAACGGGGAAATAGAGTTTTTCCAAAAAATCCAAGAGCTACAATGGGAATAATAAACCAAAGAAAAAGAACTATTTTTTCTCTTAAAAAAGACCTGCTTATAAAAAAAGACGAAAGCGTTAGGGCAAGAAGCGGCCAGGTTAAATAACGTATTACCCAATCCCAAAATGCCTGCCAGTTACTAATAAAAAACTCCAACGGATGCCGCATCCACTCCCTTAGGGGATAAACAAAGATTGCATTTTTTTCTGCAATTATATAGAAGAAAGGAGAAAGTCTTAGAATCGAATAGAAGCCATATGTGATTGTGATCGACAAAACTGCAAGGAACACGAGTTTCGTAAACCTATCTAGCAGTCCTTTCCTTCTCCAATCAAACAGCATTAATGAAATTGGCAAAAGATAAATGCTAAAAAAACCGGATGTTTTAGTAAGAACTCCTCCTCCCACTACCATTCCGAGAATTAATGCTATATCCAAACGGATTTTCCGTACCATTAGAACAATTAAAAACAAAGCCCAAACAGCAAAAGAGCCAACAAGACTATCGTACAAAGCCATTCTGTCATACACTAAAGCCATTGGGAAAACTATATACAAGAAGCTTGAGATTAATCCTATTTTATTGTTTTTAAATACCTCTCTTCCCAGAAAGTACATTCCAATTAATGTCATAAACCCTGCCCCTACCGACACAATTCTTCCTGCCAATAAAGGATCTTGAACAAAACGAAGAGTGACCATAGTAAGCCAAATAAACATTGGCTGCTTCCCATCAGTTAAGGAGATAAATCTCCAGTTTGCGTCTTGCTTTGCAATTTGCGCCCAGCGGATGTAAATTGCCTCATCGGTAAAAATCGGCATGGATAGAATGCTGTAGAACCGAGTTGCGAAATATATTAATGCTAGAACTGCCAAAACAAAAAACTCAAGCTTGTATCTTTTTAAAAAAACCATAACCTAAGGATACCACAACGGAAAGAATAATTGAAGCTGTACTGAGCCAAAGCAGTATTACAGGAACAGGCTTGTCCCAATTTCCAAGATACAAAAAAGGGAGATACTGCCAAAGAGAAAATAACGACAGAATCACTCCTGGAATAAAAAAATAGTATTTTTTTGAAACCAATGCTATGAACGGTAATAGATTCAAAAGATACCAAGGCTGAAAATTAGTTCTAATTGTTGCTAAAACCACCGGAATTATCATTAAAATCGCCATCACGGAAAATATATCCTCCCAATCAAATTCCTTCCTCCTTTTCTTTAATAAGAAAACTAATAAAAAAATCGGAAAGATGAAGATGCTTGCAAATTTTACTCCGATTGACAATCCGAACAATATAATTGAACGTATATATTTCATATTCATTAATAGGTATATAGCCCACATTACAAAGAACATCATGGCTATGTCGTTATGCGAAGAAACCAAACTTTCAATCACAACTAATGGATTTAGCGCAAAAAAAGCTACGCCAAAGATTTCTCTTTCCGGTGAAATCCTACGTAAAATTTTCCCAATAAAATATGTTGTGCCTAGGAAACTTAGCGACATAAGCGCTTTAAATAAAAAGAAGGTTGGTAGAAAAAATTCTATTCCAAGAGACAAGGGCACTGTCAAACCAAGCCATACTGGTCCGTATGGGAAAACTCTATGCGTCCAATGCATAAAAGAAAGCATTGGATCGCCCGGAAAATCAAGCGCCTTATGAACATAAGGATTTTGATTGTAATAGGTAACAATCTTTGCGTCAAAAATATAGTTAAAAAGATCGTATGAAAAAGCGTTGTAAGAAAATGTTAACAAAAGAGCAGTTGAAATAATTAAAAACCAGATTGTCTGCCTATTAATCTTTTTTTCATGAATTTTTCGAAGAATCATTAAGTAAAAAAAGAAAAGAGACAGAACGATCCCGATAAATAGAAGGCTCGAAAGAGGTCTTTGAAAATAACCAATATTTTGGAAAAACTTTTGTATAGCTTGCCAGACCGACCATTCCGATAATGTCAGATTAAGGTCTACCTGCGTAAAAGAATAAAAAAACAACCCAACTACGGCTGATAAGTATCCAATAGTCCAAATTGAAAATTTTTTCAATCGTATTCCCCTCTTAAGGCTTTTGCCTTTATTCTCAAAAGATCCATAAAGCCCTCGATTGAATCTTTGATAGGATTCACCCTTCTTGTTTCTACGTACAACCAGCTTACAGGCACTTCCTTAATCTTATACCCAATTTTTTGAGCAAGGTATAATAGCTCAACATCAAACCCTGCAGAAACATTTGATCCGGAAACTTTTTTAAAATTATTGTGCAGTTTATTAATTCTACTAAAAAGTTTTTGAGCCACCTGTTTTTTAAATATTTTGAATCCGCATTGAGTATCGGAAATTCCATTAAGTCCTACCAGAAAAGTTCTTAAAGAAATCATTCCTTTTGCCATAAGAATCCTTGTCCAAGGCGCGCCTTTTCTTTGAGATTTCCTTGAACCAACAACGATATCGTAACCGTTATTAAAAAACGGCAAAAGCTTGTCAACTTCTTCGATCGGAGTTGCCTGATCCATATCGCTAAAAAGCACATATTCACCTTTAGCGCTTAATACTCCCTTCGTTACCGCTCCTGCTTTTCCTAAATGAGAATTTTCTATCAATTTAAAGCTGGGGTTATTTAAAGAAAATCTTTTTACAAACTCAACGCTCCCATCTGTTGATCCATCGTCCACGATAATTACTTCGTACGAATAATTTTTCTTACTCAAAAAATGCTCAACTTTGTCCAAAACCCCTTTCTGCAAATTCGCCATCTCATCGTATGAGGGAATAACAACAGATAAAAAAATCTTATTCACTCAATAATTATACTAGAAAGAAAATGTTGATACAATTGAGCTGTTGATATATACTAAGTTTATGGCAAACATTAAAAAAACTTGCGCAAAATGTAATAAAGATTTTTTAATAATTGATCAAGAACAGGACTTTTTGCAGCAAAAAAGCTTACCCTTACCTACTACCTGTCCTACTTGCAGACAAACAAGAAGATTAAGTTTGCGCGGAGGAAGACAGCTTTTCAAAAGCAAATGTCAAAAATGCGGTAAAGAAATAGTCGTATCCTACGACCCGCAAAAAGTTACACAAGCTATCTATTGCAAGGAAGATTATGAAAAATTCTTCATGGAAAACGATCCGATAATCAAAGAACCGCTGCCGGATATCTAAGATATGACTGCGAATGGTTTTTTTACTGAACTGCAAAGAATAATTTTATCCCAACCCAAACTTCCTGTGGCTGTTGTAAATTGCGAAAATTGTATATTTTGCAATGAGGTTTATAACTCAAAAAACCTTTCTTATTGTTTTGATACCTACAGCACGAGTGATTCTTTTTACTTATTTGATTCTTTTATGTGCGCTACATGTGGCGACTGTGATTATGCGGTAGAGTCGGAATTTTGCTATGAGTCCGTAGATCCCTACAAAGCTTTTAACTGCAATTATTTAGAATACTGCGATAATATTAGAGATAGCGAGTATTGCTACAAGTGTTCCGGCAATAACCTGTTTGGATGCGTAAATTTAAAAAATAAATCATTTTGCATCTTTAACCGTCAACTTACGGAATCAGAATATAATGAAAAAATAATAAAGTTTAAATCATTACCTCCTGAAAAAATTTTAGCCATCGTCGAAAAGCTTAAAAAACGTTTTCCTCTTACTCAAACAATTGCGCAAGATAATGAAAATACAACTTACGGCAATTACATTCACTTTGACAAGAATTGCTATCTCTGCTTTGATGCTGCTCATGATGAAAATTGCTCTTATCTTTATGATAGCTTCCATAATAAAACATCTTACGACTTAACTTATGTAGCAGTGGGTACGGAGTTAAGCTATCAAGCAGTTGACTCCGCTACACTATTTAACTGCAATTTTTGTATGCATGATAGCAATTGCCAGGACAGCAGCTATTTATTCAGTTGTTTTAATGTTAAGAATAGTCTGGGATGTGTTGGATTAAAAAATAAAGAATATTGCATTTTAAATAGACAATTTACAAAAGAGGAATACGAAAAGATTAGCAGGGAAATTTTTACTCAACTGAATACAGCTAATTTAGGTTGGAACAATTTAATCTATTAAACAATAGGTTCAGGAAATTCACCTGACTTATCTACCGATACGGAATGCGTAGCTTCACTCCAGCGTTTTATTTCGTTTTCTACAGACACTCTATTTTTTCCATAAGTCAGTCTTGAATAACTTAATATTTCGTTAGTAAAGTCAGTTTGTGGCGCAGGAACATTAATGGTTCTAGCAGAAAATGGCCGTGTTAATTTACCATCCACAGACATTTTTATATACATTTCCCTAACGCTTAAATTAATTAAATCAAAGGCCTCAAAAACCGGATTAAATTCTTTAGCAAGATATGAGGCATCATCTCCGCCTACCGGAAAAACTATTAATGAACCGACATTGCCAAAAGCAGTTGCCTTAACATCATCAGGCAGTTGAGCAATATATTGATGCGCAATTGTCAAATTTAGATGATACTTTCTTGCTTCCGACAGAATTGTGGAAAACGCTTCAGTGGCAAAATTTTGAAATTCATCAACATAAAAATAAAAATCCCGTCTTTGATCCTCAGAAATATTTGCCCGAGAAAGAGCTGCCTGCTGAATTTTAGTAATAAGCATTGCCCCCAAAAGAGCAGTGTTGTCATCTCCTAATTTACCTTTTGAAATATTTAGAAGAACAATTTTCCCTTCGTCCATAAATTTTCCAAAATTTAAGGAGTTTTTCTTTTGTCCGATCATATTGCGTACAATCGGGTTAGAAATAAATTGACCAACTTTATTTAATATTGGCACTACAGCCTCTCGTGAATAGGCTTCGGCTGAAGCAGAAAATTCATTAGTCCAGAACCCTTTAACCACAGGATCCTTTATTTGCATTATTACTCTTTGCCTAAACGGTGTATCCGAAAGCATTCTTGGGATTCCCAGAACATTAGAGTCTGGAGTTTCTAAAAGAGCTAAGGTGATATAGCGGATTAAGTGTTCCATTCTTTGACTCCATGTTGCTGCAAATAGTTTTTTGAAAATAGATATAAAAAATGTTGACAAATGCTGTCTTATTTCATAATCCTCTACAAATTCCAGGGGATTGAATCCGATTGGAAAGCTTTTGTCTGAAGGATCAACATAAACCACATCTTTTATTCTACTTTTCGGAATAAACTTTAAGAGCTCATCTGCTAAATCCCCATGGGGATCAAGAAGACAACAGCCATGTCCATTTAAAATATCTGAGATTAAAAGAAGTTCCAAGAGCTTGCTTTTTCCGCTTCCGGTTTTCCCAACCACATATAAATGTCTTCTTCTGTCGATTCGCTTGATACCGAAACGCCACTGTTGATTTCTGTAATTTGTTTCTCCAAAAAATGAAACTTCCTTGGAGTTCACCAGCCCCTCTCTTGGTAAAATATCCGGTGCAGGAGCGCGTTTGGATGCAGTATTAACAACATTGGACATAATATTACCTTTGTAGGGAAAGTGGTAGGCTGTGGAAATTTCTTCTGCTGACCAGAGATCGCCCTTTTGGAAAACTCTTGCGATAAATTCACGCCCCAGATCATGAAAAAATAAAGATTTTCTTCGGACTAATTCATTTTGCTGACTTTTAAGAAGCTTGAAAATACCCGTTAAAGAAATTAGTTTTTCTTTTGCGGTAAATTTGTCTTGCGCAAGATAAGCAATGCGAAGTTTGCCTAAAAATAAATCCTGAGCTAGCTTTTTCCTTGAGGATTCTTCCTTAGTCCCCTGAAACAATTCGAAAAATAAACCTCTTTGCCAAAATTTTGAACCGACTTTTTTAAGACATAGTTGGACATATGCTTCTTCGCCATTTGATGTCTTTGAAAGAATAGCAGATAAATTTTTTAGTATATCTTCCTTAGCATCCCTGTAAGATGCTAAAGGGTAAATACTTTTCTGCTTAAAATTAAGCTGCACGAACTCCGCACCATCCAATGAAGAAAGATAATCCGATTGCTGATCTTCGACTTCAGCTTCCGGATATTGCGCATATAACTGTGACTCCAATAAATTTTTCTGATCTTTTGGAATTGTGATGTAAAATTTCAAGAATTGATTACTCGATGTCATTTCCAAACTAAATAATGTGTTATTCGGCAATACTCTATGGATGGATCTCAAGAATTCTTCCATCGAGCTTTCTTTACTTTCGCTCTCCGATGGCATTTTTATTTGAAGATAAACACGATCAGCTTTATGGAGATTTTGATCTACAAATGCACGATATAAAAAGGTCTTTACTATTTTTAATGCAATAAAAAATGCGGTAATAATTACAATTATTCGCAATAATTCTTTAACAACAGTTGTTACCAATTCAAAAAATTGCCCAAAAAAGGCTTCCATAAAATTAGTATAGAACAAGACCTATGGAAGCACAAGTCAGAATAAACTTGTAGCGCTTAGGGGATTCGAACCCCTGATATTTACCTTGAGAAGGTAACGTCCTAGGCCGCTAGACGAAAGCGCCTCAAGGTCTATTTTACCCTAAAATATATCTTCAAACAAGATAAGTTAAGTCTTATGCATGGAGAATGGCTTGGAGATGTTGAGCTGAAGAACCCGCAGACTGCCTTATTCTTAATTGTCCTTTAAGCGCAAGGCCAATTACCTCATCCATATGGGACACGAATTTGAAAGTTAAATCCCTCACAACTTCTTTTGGCAATTCCACTAAATCTTTTTTATTCTCTTTTGGAACAATAATTGTCTTAAGCCCTGCTCTGTGCGCGGCAATAACCTTCTCCTTAAGTCCTCCGATTTCCATAACGCGTCCGCGCAAAGTGATTTCTCCTGTCATCCCGACTCGTCTGTTAACAGGAATTTTTGTCAGAGCCGATATGATTGCTGAAGTGATTGCAATGCCGGCTGACGGACCATCTTTGGGAACCGCGCCTTCGGGAACATGCACATGAACATCTATTTTTTGATAAAACTTATCTGACAATCCGAATTGACTTGCCCGGGCTCTGATGTAAGACATTGCCGCCTGACATGATTCCTTCATCACGTCCCCGAGTTGACCTGTCAAAAGAAGCGTACCCTTTCCGGGCATTAGAGCTACTTCAATAAACAAAATGTCTCCTCCTGCTTCTGTCCATGCCAAACCCGTAGACATGCCGACCTCATCTTTCTTCTCAACCAGTGTTGAGCTGACCTTGATAGGGCCCAGATATTTTTCGACTTCTTTTTCCGTAATCCTTACTTTTTCTTCTTTTCCTTCCGCAACTAGTTTTGCAACTTTCCTCAAAATTGCTGAAATCTGCCGCTCCAAATTTCTCACTCCGGCTTCTCTCGTATAATGTTCTATGATGAAACGGACGGCCGTATCCGTAATCTCCACTTTTTCAGGCGTTAAACCATGATTTTCTATTTGTTTTTTCAGTAAGAAGTCATGGGCGATTTTGAATTTTTCATCATGAGTATAGCCTGCAAAAGTTATCACTTCCAAGCGGTCTTTCAGAGCAGGAGGAATTGTATCCAAGACATTTGCGGTTGTCACAAACATCACATCTGACAAATCAAAAGGAACTTCCAGATAGTGATCCGAAAATTGATTGTTTTGCTCCGGATCCAAAGCTTCCAAAAGAGCGGATGATGGATCTCCTCTGAAATCCGTTCCTACCTTATCAATCTCATCAAGCATAAAAACAGGATTGCGGGTGCCTGCGTCTTTTATCCCCTGTATTATTCGTCCTGGCAACGCTCCAACATAAGTTCGTCTATGTCCTCTAATTTCAGCTTCATCCCTTATTCCGCCAAGGGAAATTCTTACGAATTTTCTGCCTAACGCTCTGGCAATAGACTTGCCAATCGATGTTTTGCCAACACCCGGAGGGCCTGCAAAACAAAGAATAGGACCCTTCATTTTTCCGGACAGTTTGTGAACTGCCAAATACTCCACAATTCTTTCTTTGGCTTTTTTCAATCCATAATGATCCTCGTCCAAAATTTTTTCCGCATTATTTATGTCAACATTGTTCTTGCTTTTGATGTTCCACGGAAGAGAGACTAACCATTCCAAATAATTTCTGATGTAGCCTGCTTCGGGATTGAATTGAGCCATTTGCGATAATTTCTTGACTTCTTTTTTGGCCTTTTCTTCTATTTCTTGAGGCATTCCTGCATTTTTAATTTTGCCTAATATTTCGCTTGTTCCGCTTTCATCTTCATCCCCAAGTTCTTTTTCAATGGTTTTAAGTCTCTCACGCAGAATTGCCTCCCGAGCGCCTTTTTCAAATCTTTCCTGGGTCTTTGAAGCGATGCGCTTTTCCAACTCCAACACTTTTAGTTCTTTCGCGAGAATTTCCGTTATCTTCTCCAGTCTTTTTTTAACATCGTTGATTTCCAATAATGCCTGACGTTCCGGAGGTTTTATGTCCAAAACAGAAGCGATAAGATCCGCAAATTCATACGGAGAATTGTCTGACATAATGTTCATAAATACCAGAAAATCAACTGTTTTTCCAAGATTCATAGCTCGTCTGAATTCATTGGTCAGATGATTACACAAAGCTTTAACTTCCGGACTGTTATCAACAACATCGGGAATTTCGATTACTTTTGCCATGAGATAAGAATTCTGATCCACAATGGAAATTATCTTAACTCTGGAGATTCCCCGAACTTGCGCAATTATTTCCCCTTCCGTTCGAGTCATGCGCTCGATACGGGACAATGTACCAATACTATATAAATCCGAAGGGCTGGGGTCGTTTAGCTTGGAATTTTTCTGAAGTACAAAACATACAATTCTTTCACTGCTAAAGGATGACTCCAGCGCGGCAAGACTTTTCGGCCTACCAAAAGTCAAAACCGAATCCGTATTAGGAAATATTACTCCGTCTCGAATTGGAATTAAGGGTATCAGTTTTTCCATAGTAAGTTTATCTCACTATTAGCAATCTACCACACCATCTGCTAATTGTCAATAACCTATAATAGATGTAGACGGAGGGCTGACCCACGTGCACTTCGTTAGCCTCCAGAGGGGTTTACATGGAGTTTTATGT
>CAZRWL010000024.1:0-11940 GCA_964603935.1 uncultured Gammaproteobacteria bacterium
GACTTTAACTACAACATGGCTTTGTCCGACAAAAAACAATCCCTCGCCAACGCCTACAGATAAGAGCAATTCTTTTTCGCCCGAGGACAAATAAAAAACCTTGGAAACAACATCTATTTCCGTTGGGCTTTGTTTTAAGAGTATTTGGATAGATGAGTTGGACAAAACAGCCTTGCCGTAATCCGTAGACAGAAAGTCCTGAACGTCTTGCGTTGCTGTTGTCAGGGCAAGGTAGTATTTTCTGGCTCTTTTGGCTATTCCATACACAAAGGATGCCGAATCTTCATGTCGCATTAGGTACCAGGCCTCATCCAGAACAAGAAGTCTTTTTTTGAGGCTTTTTCTAACCCTTGTCCAGACAAAATCCAAAACTATGTGCATGGCAATTGGTCTTAGCTGGTCTTCAAGTGTCTTGGTGGAGAAAGCGGTAAAAGGATTTGTTATGTCAAAATTTGACTGTTGATTAAAAATTCCGCTCAAGCTTCCCTTGATGAATTTTTCCAAACGAAGAGCCAATTCGCTGGCATTGCCATCTTCCATTCCGAGCAAAACCTTGTAAAGATCCTCCATTAGCGGCGGTTCTTTTTTTTGAGTGGCAGGGTCTGTTGTTATGCCTTTTTGCTTGTATGCTTCAACCAGCGCCCTGTCCAAAATAGCATCATGAGTTGCGTCTAATTCTCCCATAACGATTTTTAATAGCCCATGCAGAGAAAGTATTTTAAGTCCCAGCTCGTTTTCTCCCTCCTCGTAAAGCCCCGACAGGTCAAACGGGTTGATTTTAATTGGGGAATTTGGGGTAAAAGAAACGTATTCCCCCCCAAGCGTTTTTGTGATTGACTCATATTCTCCTTCGGGATCAATAATTATCACCTCTGTTCCAAACATAAATTGGCGCATGCTTTCCAGCTTTATTAAGAAAGATTTTCCCGATCCGGATTTTCCGAAAACAACTTCGTTGGCATTTTCCAGAGAGAACCTGTCAAAAACAATTAAAGATCCGTTCTGCTGGTTAATTCCATACATGATTCCCTTGTCTTGAGTTAGCGTTGCGGACGTAAACGGAAAAGTTGACGCAAGAGATGTTGTGTCCATGTTGCGGGTTATGAAAAGGCTGTCTGAGGCAATTGGTATTGTAGCTTTAAACCCTTCCTCCATCTGAAGAGTTGACGTTTTTGGCAGTATCAAAATTCCGGAAAGCGTTGACTCAAGTCTTTTGGATGCCTGATCCAAGTCCGCAAGGTTCTCGGAATACAAGGTTATGTAAAGGCTCATTTGAAAAAACCTTTCAACGCCCTTTGCCAACTCTTCCGTTAATCCCTGCGCATCTTCGAGCGCTGCCTGAATTTTTGCGTCAACAACCAATCCCTGGTCAATTTGAGACGCAATTGCCGCTTCCATCTCTGCGGTTTTTCTTCTTAAGTCAGACAAGATGTCTGATGATGATGTTGGGTAGACAAACATTGAAACATTCAGGGAGTGATCGAAATCGATAACGGGGGAAAGCCAGTTTGGGGAAACATACCTGGGGTAGCCGACAGCAAAAAAAGTTTTGTAATATTTTTCGCCCACCCTGATGTAGTTAAAGTCAACCTCAACGGACGATGGGGCAATAATATCCGCCAAAGAAACCGTGCCCCTTTGGATGTTTGTTGGGGCAACGGGTTTTTGCTGATTTAAGCCGTCAGTCTTTTTTTTATCTTTAGCAAAAAACATATTTAATTTATTTGATGGGTTACCGCAGGAAATTTAATACCCTGCAGTGTTTCGTTAATTTGCTCAAAGTCTCCGTTGTAGATTTCGTAAAATAGTTTTACCAGATTTTCCTTATCTAATGTTTTTGATGTCAAGCTCATTCTTTTTAGTTGGGAATGAAGACCTTCTGCTTTTGAAAAAAGCTTTGCTTTGGCAGATCCTCCCTCGAGCCCCGAGTATGGAATTGCTATGTAAAATTTTTTATCCAGAACAGTATTCATCTTTACCAATTCCGCGACAAAATCCCTATAAAGCTTGATGTGGCTTTTTAAAAGCTGGTTTTGGTTTTTATTAATTTCCTCATCCAGAAGCTTCAGGTAGGAAGATATGTCAATTTTTTTACTGCGGATAAATATTTGAATAGGAAAGGACAAGGAGTTAAGAAGCGTTGCGTAAGACAGGGCTTTTGTGTTCTGTTCTTCTTTGGACAAAAGGGGAAAATTAATTGCTTGAATTTCTATTATCAAGCAGGCATTGCCGTTGGCAAGAAAAACAATGTTGTCCGAAATATCCCGGATTTCTATGAATTTTTGAGTTGTTGATTTGTTTTTTTGGGCAGATTTACTCATATTCACGTTGTGCTTCCTGAAAAAAGCGATTTCCTCAACTCTTCTCTGGCGTCAATAGAGGTTGCGGCAATGGGCGGAATTACTTGGCCAGCGGCGTTAATTGTTTTTGTCTCAAATTTATTTTGGCCTTTAGTGTCTTCAAACTCGATAGTATAAACCCCGCTTAGAAGAGGCGTTGCGGATGCGAATCTGCCAACCTCATTTGTTTTGAATGCTCTGACAGGATTGCCTTCTTTGTCTTTGATTTCAATTAAAATATTGGGCAAAGGATTGCCTCGGGAATCTCTGGTTGTGCCTATTATCAGATTGGGGAATTCGGGAATGCTTTGAGACGCGATGTGTTTGGGCGGGATTAACACTATTTTGGGAGCAGAAGCTTGCGCGGGGGCAGACGGAACAGCGGGTTTTGGGCTTGCAATAGGCGTTACGGACGGAATCGGGGAGGAAGAAATAGTTGCAGCAGGGATTGCGACAGAGCGATACTGCGTTGGCGCAAAAATTGCGTTTTTTGGAAAAAGAGGCGTTCCTGTTTTTTTATAAACAAATTGCGTTGGCCTGAAAAGCGCTTTGATAAAATTCGCAATCATCAAATCCATTGGTCTTCCGGAAACCGGCAGGAAAGCCAGTCCAATGCCCAAAAAAGCAAAAAACAGACAAAACGGGAGCTTTATCAGAAGTATAATCGGAAGCTGGAAAAGTATCCATGCCAGAACAATCCCTACTGCCAAATACGCAAACTGTTTTATCGTCATGTCTCCGATAAGCTTAAATTGAAACCCCGTAACGTCCTGGGGAATGGGATGATTTTCCATATAGAACTAGCATATAGCGTGAAAAATTACAATGCAAGATTATCAAAATATGTCAAACAGGATAAGATGTCGGCTCCCCTGTGAAAAGTGCTAAAATAAGACATATGCTTTATCTTGCTTTATTGTTTTTTGAAATTGCAGTGCTATTTCTTCTTTCAAGAGAAGTAAGTAAAACTCTTTCCAAATTTATGTCAATAATTTTTTTATCTTTTCTTTTTCTGCCGGGCGTAATTATCCATGAATTATCACACATGCTAATGGCTGTAATGCTGTTTGTTGGTGTTGGGAGTATGGAGTTTAGCCCCAAGATAAGCCCTAATGGGGTTAAGCTTGGGAGTATTGAAATTGCCAAGACAGACCCGATGCGCAGGTCAATGATCGGTTTTGCGCCTGTTTTGTTTGGCATGACTTTGATCTTGGGGTTAATTTATTTATCTACGGATAGCGGTTTTGTGACTCAGGCAATTGAATTAAATGGGCTGTTTGGAGTTGGTATTGCGGGTTTAGTCTTTTATCTTTTGTTTGCGATTTCAAACACGATGTTTTCAAGCAAGAAAGACATGGAGGGGACTTTGGAAATTTTAATCACACTTTTAATAATTTTTATTGCGGTTTACGTTCTTGGCTTTCGTCCGCCGGTTGATTTTGTTGAAAAAATATTCACAAAAGAAATCGTTGAAATTGTTCGAAAATCCTCTCTCTTTCTTCTTGCTCCGATTGCCATTGATATGCTTATCCTTGGAACAATAGGGTTATTTACTTACACCCGAAGCCGAAAGTTCTAATACATTCTATTCCTGTGACTCTGGAGATAATATTGATGATTAAAAAAGATAGAAGAACAACAATTATTCCCAATATGCTGTAGGTTAAAGTTTCTCTTGCGCCCTCAAGTTTTTTTGGATCCCCGCCGGAATTCATGTATTTGTATCCTGCGAAAATGAGAACAAGAACTGTCCATGTTCCGATGAGCATCAGCGATCCGTTTAGGAAATTTGAAAAAACCGCAGGAACGCAGGAAAGAGTGGCAACTTCATTGCCTGTGTTGCCTTGAAGACATCCCTTGACAATCTCATCCCATGCCTTGAACATAATTACAGACTATCAGAGAAAAAGAAAAAAGACAAGGCGGAAACAGTGTTGCTATTTGGGTTGAGTAAGGGATGGAAGCTTAATGTTGGTTATGGAAAAACCCTGAATAAGAAAGCCAAGAACAAAATTAATTATAAAAAAAGCTAGAAATACAACAATAAGTCCTGTAATTGCAGCAACAATATGATTTCTTGCGGATTCAACTTCTGTTTTTTCTCCTTTTGAAGTTATCCATTTAATGCCTCCGTAAATCAAATAAATTACCGCAACTACAGCAGCGATAACGAAAAACAAAGAAACAAAATTACCCAAGACTTGCCCAATCCCTCCCTCTACGCTTCCCAATCTGCAAATTGCCCTAAAAGCCTCTGCTGTTTTGGCGCACGGATCTTCGGCTCCTGTCGGAATTGGGGTAGGTGTTGCTGCATATGCAAAAGGAGCAGTAAAAATATAAGATAATATCGAGGACAAGGATAAAGCCAATTTCTTCATTAATCTTATAATAAGCATGATTTGGGACTTTGTCAAGAGGCAAAGCGAAAAATTACTTAGAGAGCCTTAGCAGATTAACTCCGAAAAACCCTCCTATTAAATTTATCAAGCCAAATGACAGAAAAACAATAATTAAGCCAATAATCGCGTATCTTAATCTTTCGCGTCCTTTTGCAAATCTTTCTTTGTCTCCCCCTGATGTTGTCATGTTAATTCCGCCTCTTACCAGAAGATAAAGGGAGAAAATGATTGCGGCAATAATAGCAAAATCCAGGATAACTCCTATGGCTTTGGATGCTGTTTCAATACCGCCTGTAGGAACACCTTTCGGCAAACCAGAATCTATTTGCATAGGCGTTCCATTCCCGTCGGGAATTGATAAGGCAATCTTCATAAAATGAATTAAAAGTTCAAAGTTAAAAATGCAAAGTTACAGTTTTAAATTCAAAGTTTATTCTTTCCCTTTAAGGTTGATATGCTCGATCCTAAAATCCTAGTTAATTCATCAACTTCTTTCAGTAGAGATTCTATTTCTAGTTTGTCAATAATCGTAACATCTTTGGATAAAGCCAGCCAAAATTTAGTTTCATTTCCGCTCTTTAATGCATGGTTTAAGAAATTTATAAAATCTTTTTTTGAGCTTGCTGCTTGAGCTTCAATTATATTAGCGCCAATTGAAGTAGCAGCTCTAATAAGTTGATCTGAAATTACCCAAGCAGACCGCTTATTGGGAAACTTATCAACTAAGATTATGATGTTTCGAGCTAAATTAAATGATCTATTTATTAATTTCTTTTTAAATTCGTCATTACTGCCCATAATTTTTAACTTTAGACTTCGACTTTTAACTTTTCACTTTGAATTTTGAACTTATTCAACCTTACGGTTTGAATCCAGGTATTTTTAAAATATCCACTCCGATTGCTTGCAGAAGAACGAAGGAAACTGCGATGAACAAGAGCCCTACAATTGCCGAGATAAGCTGGTCGCGCGCCGCAGTAATTTTTTCCGGGTTTCCCTGGGACGCTGTTAATTTATAGCCTGAAAGTATAATTAAAATTAAGGCAATTCCTCCGGATAGCCCCAAAACCAAACTGAAAATCGATCTTACAAAGCCAGCAGGCTCTGTGCTGATATTGCCAATGGCAGTATTCACGCCAATGCATTTCAGATGAAATTTAGCTATCTGCAGATTGCCGTTTTTGTCTCTATATAAGTTAAGAACGGAGGCGCCAATTGGAATATACTTTTTTTCAGTCAAGTTAAATTGCGCCCATTTGGAGCAGGGGAGAGCTTGTCCGTTTGAGGCCTGGGCTTCAAGATCGCTTTCTTTGATACATGTGGTGTTTAAGGATAGTTGGTTTAGGGATGGCTGATCCAGACTTGCGCATTTGGTTCCCGCAGGACAGCCAAGATTTTCATCGAATTCCTCCGGGTCGCATTTATCACCCTCTCTTAACGGCACAGGGGTGGGAGTGGGGGTTAGCTCGATAACGGAAGTTTGAGCGGGAGTTTGGGCGGAAACACTTGAGACAAGAGAAACAGATAAAATAACCGCAAACAAAAACGCAAAAAGAAAAACTTTTCTCACAATTCTATGTTATCGCAAATATTAATAAAAATGCAAGCGATTAAGCTGGACGGTAGAGGATAGACGGTAGATGGTGGAATTTTGAAGATTGAAGGTAGACGGTAGAAAATAAACATTTGAGAGTAGAAGCTAGATTAGTAGGTTTTCCAGTTGTTGCGGAGATTTGTAAGTTTTCCGCCGAGCAAATTGTATCTTTTAAGAAGGTTATCGCAAAAATCTATTGACCAAAAACTTAAATCCCTAGCCATGCTTATATGTACTTCCATTTCGTTGGCTGAGCCTATTGCTGAATCCAAGTGAATTTTAAACTGCTTTTCAAACCTTCTTTTAGCCCAGCCTTCTGCGATATTTGCTGGAACGGATTTCGAAGCCCTTCTCAACTGGGATCCCAAATCATTTCTCTCAAAAAGTGGTAACTTATTCACGTTTTTATTAATTATAATCGCTAAATCATAAGCTTCTCTATAAACTTCCAAATCCCTAAAACTTTTAATCATTATTAAAATTGTATGTTTTCTAACTTCCATCTTCAACAGTCAAAATACTACCGTCAATCTTCTACTTTCTATCGTCTAATTTATGTCAGGTTGATTTGTCAAGCAGTTCGGCTCCGCTCACTGTAAAATTCGGCCCGTATGAAAGAAGCAGAAAAAATAATTAAAGCCGATTTGACAAAGATGCCTAATCCGCCTTATGCTAGGGGTGGGGAGATTTTTATGGAAGGAAAACCAGATATGACGCCTGCAAAAGACCAACAACCTTCTGCGAAAACAATGCAAGATGCAGTGGAAAAGCTTTTGCAACAGCCAGGCTTAAATGTTGGGGTAAGAGGGGCATTAGAGCAGTTTTTAAAACAGGGAGGCGTGCCATTTTCTGGCGGCGCCCCAGAACCGGGAGAACCAACTGCGCAAGCAGGAGGAACAGGGCAGGGTAGCGGAGAAGGAAATCCTCCACCCACTTCCGGTTCTCCACCCGAGGAGCCGAATGAACAAGAAAGAGCGCTAACCATTAAGGATGTAAGGGCAGCGAACTTAATAGGTAAATTTAAGCAGGAACATGGAGAAAATGATCCTAAAAAAATTCAACAGCTTAGAGGTGATCTTTCAAGGCGGATACAGGAATTGGAGAAGGAGCAGGACGAGTTGGGAGCTAGGGAAGGAGCAAGAATTACAGAGGGAGAAAGAAAGGGAGAATTAACAACGGAAGCTGCCGCTACTATAGACGAAATAAGCAATAGGATAGGAGAGATTCAGGAAGTTCTTGCTGGAATTTTCCCGAATCAGGAGGGGGGCAGGAGAGGAGATCCCTTGGTAGCAAAACTTAATAAAGAATCTGAAGAATTTGTCAGAGGTCTTCTGGGACGAGGCCTTAAGATAAGTGAGATAAACGATTTAGCAAAACTTACTCCGGGAGAAAAAGCTAAGAGGAGAGAATTGGTTCATGACATAAAGGAGTTTATTGAAGGTCAGCCTTCAATTGAGACCAGCAGTTTCAATTCCGACATATTGCTCGCTGTCCGCCACTTTAAGGAATTAAGAGAAGAACTTATCTCAGACATTCTCTTTAAGTCATTTCAGGACAGTTCGGAAACAAATGAATACGAGGTCGGTTTATATGCTGCTTCCAATCTGGATATTTTACTTGGATTCATGAGTAAAGATGACAATGAAAGATATAAAAAGCTGTTTACTCTTAGGACAGCGACACGCTTTTTCCAAACAATGAACTCAACTGTAATTAAGGGTACTTTTGATTCCTTTGGTCACTCTGCAGAGAATATCAACTATGAGCATTTTGAAAACATGAGGGATATCAGGGGGTCAGGTCTTGCCATGAGGCTTTTTGAGCAGGCATACAAAGATGTCTTGGCAGACGACAAGAAAGTAACGCAGGATAAAGTTGCTGGAATTAAGACATTCGTTGAGAAAACATTTAAGGAAATGAATGAAGCAGGATTAATAAAGAGTGAATTTGCTCCATATAGGGAGAATTCCAGAATGGAGGATTGGGAGATAAAAAGAGCTTTGGCTGCCGGACGGACATTTTTCAATATTACATTAAGAGCTGCGGAAAACATAGCAACTGGACAAGTTCCAACCGATAGAAAGAGATATACTTCTCCTCCCCAAGAAGACATGGTTAGAATACTAAACTGGAATCAGTGGTTATTAGCAAGATTTACAGTTGGGGGAGGTAAGGAAGGCAGGCATGGAGAGGAATTTTTGAAGATGACAACTGACAGATATCAGGATTTTTTGAGATATAAAGGAGCAAAGCTTGATAAGAATAAAATTACTGAATTTGGAGGGGTTGATGTCAGAAAAATGGAAGACGGAAGTCAATACAGAACTTCTGGTGTTTATAGCGGTTGGCGTTTGGAAAATATGGCATTTAATGAAATTTATTTTAATTATGAAGGAAGAAGGTTAAGCGTGCAAGAATTTAGAGATGGGGTAAAAGATAGAGTTGATGCGGTTAAGAATAGAATTGAAGAAAGAAAAAAAGTAAATCCCAACATGGATCCAAAAGACCTGATTACAGAGGAAGATCAGCGGGAATATAGAGATATTCTTATGCCTGTTGTTAATAATCTAAATTTTGGTTTAAGCATGCTTATAAAAAATGGAGATTTTGGAACCCAAGATAATAAATTAGGATATCTGCTAAGAACTGAAATATGGAGAAAAATAGCTAAAACAAATACTCCTCTACTGATAGATTACTTAATGGATATAAAATATGCATCTGATATTCCAGATGCAGAGAAAGCAAAAAGTATAGCTGTCTTAAGAAATAAGCTGGTTCCTGAATGGAGCGACGAGCAATGGGAAATTTTCAGAACAAAAGCCTTGATCGGGTTTGAGCGAATAATAGGGGAGGGAATGGGAGAAAAATTAACGCCAATCGTTCAGGAGTATGAGCTTAGCGCAGATGAAAAAAAATTAGAAGATGCGATTAAAGAAGAGGGGGAAAAACTTGCCCCGCATTTGGCAGATATTATATTTCCGTACACGCCTTTTATGAATGATATGCCATTTGAGGAGCTTCAGTACAAGTACACAGGTCAGACATTCTACAAGAGAAGGACTACGGGAGATCTTGGAGGATTTAACAAAGGACAGAACGCCTATACAAAAATATTAGATAATGCTGGAGGCATACCTACTAAAGAAGCTATCGAAGCAATGGGGGAGATAGTAGCTGGAATAGCTGGACCTGAAGGACCGAGACCTGCAATGGAGGCAAACTTTCCTACATTTAGCGCCTTATTAGATGTGGTAGTGGCTGATCCCGGAAAGCGTCAGGCTATGGTTAAAATACTGCTAGAAGCAACTCGTAAGGAAACATCCCTAGCTCAACGATGGGCAGGTATAAAAGCAGAGTCTTTCATAGAGTCGGAGGCAGCTAATTTAATAGATGATGCGTCTAGGGCAGGAATATTAAATCCTGAACTTGCGAGATATCTTAAAAAGAATAAGCATTTAACTCTATCTGCTATCTTATGGATGCTTATTAGAGATGTTTTTATTATGGCTCCTGTATTTGTTGGGGTAGAAGTAGTTAGTAAAGTAACAAAAGATAAATAGAACATCATTGTTTCTTGAATTATCCAAACAATTTCCTCGTAAGACTTTGTCTTAATCCTTCAGCGCCTTTCTTGCCTGTTAATGGATCACCAATCAAGTAAGAAGATGTTGCACCAGCCAATGATTTCGCAGCTCCACCAAATACCCCTGTTCCGGCGCCGATGGCTTTGCCGAGACCTGTGTCGACTTTTGGCGCTTTGATTGCGGTTTTAATAATGTTCAATATATTTGGAGTAATCAGCACTATGCCAAGACTTATAAATCCTTTTATAGCTTCGGGACTAATTCTGTCTCCAATAAGCGGAGGAACAAAATGATTAACATTCCCGTCTCCGATTGCGTCCTGAAATACTTTTCCCAGCAATAACATTGCTATTACCGCGGGAAATACTGCTAGATTGGCAATAATATCTTTGAGCCATCCGGTAATGCTAATCGGGCTTCCCGGAACAATGCCTCCGATAATCCAAAACGGCGCGAAAACCACATCAAGAAGAATTTGGATGTATGCCATAAGTAAAGTAAACCAAAGCCGGAAAAGAGCAACCAGCATGGCAATAAACAGAATAAGAAACACAACCAGCGTTGCAATTCCGGGAATAATAATTGGCAATGTCAAAGCGCCTACAGCAGCTCCTGTTATAAAATTTCCTATAACACTTCCTATTGTTGCTCCCGCAATTGTGCCTAAACCGGGAATAGGAATAGCAGCGGTACCTAGAGCTCCACCCAAAATAGATCCCAGACCTCCGGATGTTTTTCCTAAACTACTTCCGATTTTTTTTAATCCATTTTTTGCATTTTCAACGATATCGTTTGCGTTTAAAGCTTGTGCAGTCCCTATTTTATTGAGAGCTGGTATAATAAAATTACCTGCAAACCCGCCTACAACAGATGAAAAAATTATTCCTCCGGGAGTGTAAAATATATCTTTAAGCTCTGATCCCACAGCAGTGGAAGATTTAAATGCGACTCCGAGACCAACAGACCGGTTGGCTGCTGCGAATGGGTTGGGAGCTGTGGCGACTTTGTGCGTTATTGCAGGGTCTATATTTTTGCTGTCGCTTGAGGTGATGATATTTCCCACAAGATAAATAGATGTGTACATCATGTCTATCAGAAATCCCGCGATGGCGTAGGAGAAAGTTACCAGCAAAATTCCGATGATGATTTTGGGAATTTGATTTTGGATTGTCATGACAGTTCGAGGATCAATTTTGATCCTTAGCATTATCGCAACTCCGATAACTACAAAAACAATGACAAAAACCAAATAAACAACATTGCGAAAAGCAGTCCACAGCCCCATCAGCGGTCTTAATCCTTCAAAGCCAGTGCCGGTTGTTTGGGCAAAAGCAGATTTGGCAATGCCGAAATTTCCCGCCAGATTTTGAAAATAATCTGCGGTACGAAGAGGAGGGGTATAAAGCAGGGAAATCATATTGCCCATTGCCCCGATCGCACCCCCCGACTTCGCCAAGGCTTCGTCGGGCAAGCCCGCTTTTTGCAGAAATCCGATTTTTCCTGTTGCCTGATCCACGCCAAGACATGCTTGTTTGGGATTGATAGGATCAATTCCTGCAATCTGGCAGGTAATTGCGCTCATAATTTCAATTACAGTGCTTTGGGTTGAGTAATGCGGATTATTCGGAACATCAGCGTTATTGTCTTGGTTTGGGAGTTGTGTCGATTGTGTCGGTTGAGTAATGGCATACGAAGGAGCAGGGGAAGATAGAAGATAGAAGGTAGAAAATAGAAAGAAAGAAAAAACTAAAATTTTGGACAGGATTTTCATCTAATCTTAGTTTCCTTAATTTCTCCGAAATTGTCAAGTTTTGTGGTAAAATACAGACAATGTGTCCGTAGCTTAATTGGATAAAGCGTCAGATTGCGGATCTGATGACTGCGAGTTCAAGTCTCGCCGGGCACACAACATCCTGGAGGGTTCGCATAGTGGACAATTGCACGAGTTTCGAAAACTCGAGGGAGTAATCCCTACACAGGTTCGAATCCTGTACCCTCCGCCTTCGCCTCGCTGTAGCTCG
>CAZRWL010000025.1:0-11932 GCA_964603935.1 uncultured Gammaproteobacteria bacterium
CGGATTTCAAAATGCAAATGAGGACCCGTGGTTCTTCCCGTCATGCCAATCCATCCAAGAACCGTTTTTCCAGCGGTAACATTATCTCCTACCCCTACGTTAATGCCGCTCAAATGCGTATAATGCGACGCAAACCCCGAGCCGTTATCTACCCATACATCTGTCCCGTATCCAAAATTCCAACCTCCTACGCTAATTGAAGTTACTACTCCATCTTGCGCCGCAACAATAGATGTTCCATAGGAAGCCGCAATATCCAATGCCATATGGTACCAGGCCGCGAATTGGCTAACCACTCCTTGAACCGGCCAGGTGAAACCCAATCCTGATATAGAAATCGGGCCTTGGGCAATGTAAACTTGACGCCTAAATGTTGGCTGTTCGGCAGGCTTTATTCCATCAGGCACAATTAATATCTGACCTTCAACCAAAGAAAATGTTTCGGAATTCGCAAAGTCGTTGAACGGAAAGTCAACTATTTTTTGGGGATCCGTATCTAATTTTTTGGCAATTGAATATACGGAATCTCCTTTGGCAACTTTATAAGCAATTCCGCTGACAGGGATTATTCTCAAACTATCCCCCACTGTAATATTGTCGCTTACCAAATCATTTTCCCAACGGATAGTTTCAATGGAGATGCCGAATTTCTCCGCAATGGTCGAAAGAGTATCTCCTTTTTCAACCGCATAATCAATAATCTTGTCCCTTGGTTTAAGGGAAATGCTTGTTTGAAAAATATCGCTATCTACGGCAATCGACTCCCGGGACAACGGGGCGCTGACTTGAAGACCGTTTTGATCCTGCGCAAATATTGGATAGGTGTCTGCTAAAAAAGGAGAGATGATTATTCCTATTCCCAACACTCCCATTGCAGCCACATGCATGAAAGGCCTGTTATAACGGCCTCTTTTCATGGTAAACAATTTTACCAAATTGTTTTTATAAGATTCGAAGATAACTGATAAAACAACAATTTTTTTCTTTAAATAGAAAAAGAGGAATCTGCAGAATTTAGAAAACTCCGCAAAACCGGTCCCGACGCTTCGGAAAAAAAAACTAAAGGAGGGCTTAATCATGATTGAGAGGAAATGGTAGCAAAAATGGGCATCAGAGTCAAATTTCAGCTCTTTGTGCGAGCGTTGAAACAAAAATCATAAATGGCGAGGCAATCCCTTTTTCAAATGAACTAAAATTCGGCTTTGTTTTTTGATGGGTGCCGAATTTTACTTAGCGAAGCCGGATTTAATGTTTAATGTACAATTAAGCAGATGAGCGTCATCTGAAACAAGTAGTTGCCGAGCAATCTCAGCGAAGGAGATCCTGAAGCAAGCAAAGTGCCCCGAGGGGCATTCAGGATGACAATGGGGTGTTTAGCCTTTTCCGAGGGCTTCGAGGAATTCTTCATTGGTCGCGGTCTTGGACAAACGCTCTACAAAAATACTGGTGCGCTCTTCGGGCCCAAGCATATCAATCATTCTTCTCATCGTGGAGACCTTTTTGAGATCTTTTTCGGACAATAACAATTCTTCCTGCCTTGTGCCGGAACGGGCAATATCAATCGCGGGAAAAATTCTCCGGTCAGCCAAATGCCTGTCCAAATGCAATTCAAGGTTTCCGGTACCCTTAAACTCTTCATAAATCAAATCATCCATTCGCGAACCCGTATCAACCAACGCGGTACCGATAATTGTTAAACTTCCGCCCTCCTGACAATTTCTGGCTGCGCCGAAAAATCTTTTTGCCGGCCACAAAGCAGCCGGATCAAAACCTCCGGACAAAGTTCTGCCGGATGGCGCGACAGACAGATTGTATGCCCGGGCCAAACGGGTGATTGAATCCAAAAGAATGATTACATCTGTTCCCATTTCAACCAGTCTTTTTGCCCGCTCCAAAGTTATTTCCGCGACTCTGGTTTGCGCGTCAGGCGGTTCGTCGAAATGAGACGCAACCACATCTCCTTTGACAGATTGAGCAATATCTGTTACCTCTTCAGGCCTTTCTCCTATCAAAGCAGCCATCAAATGCGCTTTGGGATAATTCTGGGCGATTCCGGCTGCAATTTCCTTAAGAATTGTAGTTTTTCCTGCTTTGGGAGGAGAAACAATCATACCTCTTTGCCCAAATCCGATTGGAGAAATAAGATCAATCATGCGGGTTGACAAAGGCTGTTTGGCAGTTGAAAGCATTATTTGTTTTTTGGGATAAATAGCAGTTAAATCATCGAAATACGGCCTGTTCAAGGAGTTATCCGCAGGCGCGTCATTAACTGTTTCCACTTTCAATAATCCAAAATAACGCTCCGTATCTTTTGGCGGACGCCCTACTCCTTTGACTTTGTCTCCCGGACGCAACATGAAACGCCTGATTTGAGACTGGGAAATATAAATATCTCTTTGAGATGGAATAAATTTAGGACGTAAAAACCCATGTCCCTCGGGTTGAATATCCAAAATTCCCGCAACTTCAACGGTAACTTGAGGTTCTTGCCGATAAGCAAAATTGTTTATAGGCATAGCGGGAACAAACGGCGCAGGCGCTGCAGGCGCCGGCGCAACTGGTTCCGGTGCGACAGAAGCCGCCGGAGAACCGATAATCTCATCAACTGTTGAGTTCTGTTTTGCAGAATCTTTTTGAAGTGTGGGTTTTTTACTTACCATATTTGAGCGAATTAGAAATTAGAAATTGTTGTTCACATCTTTGTGGAAATTTTCTTCCCGAAGAACTGTTTAATCCATCCATATTACACCATATTCCCAAACCAAAGTCAAGGAGCAATTATGGTGATTGGTTAGTTACCTCACGCAGCTCTCTTTTTTTGTTTGATGGTTTATGATATACTACTATCAGTAATCCCGTGAGAAAGCCTGAACTGCCCAGACTGGAACACGACGTTGATACTTGCGGGGATTAATTTGGATAAGAATAGGAAAAAGTGTACCCGCATGAGGATTAGAATTAATCCGATGCGGGTTTTTTGGTATTTAGGGCACTTTAAAAATAAAATGTTTTTTATTGATCGAAGCGCTGGATGATCTTTTCGCCTCATCTTATAAAAAGAAGGGGGGTGAGAATATGGCAAATAATAGAAGATCTAGCAGCAGCACAAGACCTGCCGATAGAAGCTCTATAAGTGGAAGGTTTGTAACCGAAAGATATGCAAGAGCGCATAAGGCTACAACCGAACACGAAAGAATTAGGAAAGGAAAATAATATTATTAGCAGATAACTAATAATGTTCTCTATCCAGCGTTTCGCTCTTTAAAGAACTTATAATCTAGGCTGAGTCAGTAACTTTACGCCAATGTGGCGCAATGGTAGACGCGATCGTTTAGAAAACGATTAACTCCTCAAGGGTTATTGCGGGTTCGATTCCCGCCATTGGCACGCCCAGCCATTACTGGCTCAACTTAGGTTATAAATTGTCAAAAGTGCTAGAAATTAATCTTCTTTGTATCGGACTGAGGATGATAGCATAGTGTGAAAATGTTTTCAAGTCTGTAATCTATTACACAGGACTTTTTCATGATTGTCAAATAGCATTTTAGCCTCAAATTTATTAATTTTAGCCTTGTCTAATACATTAAACAATAGCAAATTTGATATTGTTATTTAGTCCTACGCATTGCTTTGCGCTTGAAGCAAGCGTAGCATAATCAAAGCTAAAAGTCAATAGTTTTTATTTAAAAATTGCTCTTTGTAAAAGAGTTCCAAACATTTTCTCTGGTTCCTTCCTGTGGTTATATCTCCATTCAAACTCATTTAAATATTTTTGCAAATGTTGCTTTGAAGTCTTGTGATAAGTACCAGATAGACTCCTTTTTAACATTCCCCAACCCGATTCAATCGTCTGAGTATAAACATCTCCCCGCACATATTCTCTCCGATGCAAGACTGAATCGTGCTTATATCCATACTTATTTAAATTTTTATAAGCGTGAAGTTGATCAGACATTATATGAGCATTTCTATCTATATTTTTTAAGACCTGAGCATGCAGAGTTATTTTTCCATTATTAGGTATATGCCTGTATCTTGCCCTTCCCCCTCTTTCGACAAAGCCCATAACAACGGCGGCATCATCAACTTTGTCTCCGTACCAGAGATTTCTTCTCCAACCAACATAAGTTTCGTCAATTTCTACAATTCCTTTTAGAAAATCTGAATTTTCCGTTGCCATTGCTTCTCTAATTTTGTGGAGCATTCTCCAGGCGGTATGGTAATTAACTTTAATATATCTCTGAAGTTCAAGAGCAGCCATTCCCGATCTAGTATTTGTTAAGAGATAAATTGCGAGAAACCAATATCTAAGAGAAATTCTGGTACGATGAAAAATTGTACTTGCTAGTGGCGATGTCTGAGCACGACAGAACTTACAGCAATAAACTGGGCGGCTTTTAATCCTGTAATGCCTGGTGACCATCTTGCATTTCCTACACATAATTCCTTTGGGGTAGCGTCGTTGTACGATTTCCTGAAGACAGGCAGAATCATCCGAATATCTTTCAATAAAGTCCACAAAGCTAATTTGCTTTGGCATGCGGGCATACTATCAGGCTCAAAAATGGATTGCAAGAAATGTATCAAAGTATATCATCTAGCCTTATTCTTACAGGCATGGGTGATAATAATGATGTAGTTATTTTGAGGCAGGAATTTTAATCAGATCAAAACTTGGACTAACGCCCGTAGACATAGAGCCTGTTTCTTTAATAGAAAAAGAGGCCAATTTTGCTAACTGCTCTAAAATCATATTGCTCTTGCACTTTTTGGAAAAAATGTATTTCGCAACTTCACATATTCCGATTTCACAGTGTTCTATTGGTATAAGGCGTGGCTCGAGATTACTATTGGAAAGGGTATAAATTCTTGGTTCATTGTTTTTTGTAAGACCTACTAAAATAAAACAAAATTGAGGTGCTTGTACTACACCAAAAGGTATTAAGTAACTATTTTCCTTCTTATCAACCCATTCTTTTTGTTTTACTCTGGCTTTAGTAAACATAAGTTCTTTTACCTCCTCTACGTCCATGTTTTTAATGGCGGAATCAGCAACTAATTCATCTATTACTACTTTACAATCGTATCCCTCACCGCCACCCCCAATTGCCGTTTTTTCGTTTAGCTTGACCACTTTTACGGCATTATCGTCATAGCTGAGTGTTGCATTTTGAAGATAATTTCTTTTGTCTCCAGCTAGCACGACTCCATGTTTTGATTTTAGAGCAACAATAAGCGTCATTGGTTGAATTGTATCAGGTTTTCTATTAAATGTGTCCATAGTTTTGAGCTACGTGAGGCAACTAACCATTAACCGCAATTATCATACAGCTATCAATATTGCTATTCCCTTGTCAAATATGGTATAATCCGCCCATCTTTTCTTACACAACTTATACATGTCTATTATGTTGTTAACAGCGCTTATTCGTTAAGCTATGCGCATTGCAATGATGAAAAATAATAAAATATTTTCCTTTACTATGCTTATGGCAATGACAGCTATTTTTAGCTTTGTGTTTGCGGAAAAAGCTTTTGCTGATATTTCCTGCCAGCCTATTTACGGCGGAGGACAAAGTTGCGTTACAACTAACAATATAATAGTCAACAAGACCGTACTCAATCCCCAAACAAATCAATTCGTTGACAATTTAAGTATCAACGATCCAAAATATCAGCCGGGATTTATAACAACATTTCAAATATCCATAACCAATGCCGGCAACAACAATATTTCAAGAATAGATGTCAAAGACATATTTCCTCAATATGTAAGCTTTAGCTCCGGCGACGGAACTTTTGACGCAAATACCAATACCCTAACTTTTAGCCTTAATAGTCTTGCGCCGAATGAAACGCGCGCGTTTAGTATTATAGGCAGAGTTGTTAACGCTGAACAAATACCTGTTGCGCCGGGATCTGTGGTTTGTGTTGTAAATCAAGCAATCGCTATGAATACCAACAGTCAATCACAGGCAAGTCAGGATAATTCTCAATTTTGCATAGAGAAAAAAATTTCAGGGGAACAGGCTTTCAAGGGAGGCTTCCCCGTATTTCCTCCTCAGACTATGACAGTTTCTCCGTCAACCGGCCCGCAAACTTTGGCTTTATTTTCACTGGTTCCGGCTCTGGGAGCAGGAGTATTTTTGAGAATGTTAGCCAACCGCTTGACAAAAAAAACAGATTATGATACAAGCCTAACCAACTAATAAACCATTATTAAATTATGACGATCCAAAAGGAGGAGTAATTTTAAAATAAAAAATTTATGAGTAAAGAATTTGCGAGTAAAGAATTTGCGCCAAAACCAACAAAATTAATAGGAAAAAAATATTTAGGCCCTGTCCTTGCTGCGGCAATTGCTTTGGCAGGTTGTAACAATTTTAACACAAACGCGCCGGTTGAAATAAAAACACCGGCATCTGCAACCGGAACGCCAACGCCGACTCTCACTCCAACACCAACGGAAACACCGATAGTTATTCAGGGTCCCAAAGGGGAAATCGGTCCTCAGGGTCCACAAGGCCCAAAAGGAGATAAAGGAGATTCGGCTACTGTTACGCCGGAGCCAACATGGACGCCGGTTCCGACATGGACGCCGGTTCCGACACGAACACCTGAACCGACGGCGACGGCAACACCAAGACCGACAAGCACGCCAACACCAAGACCAACTGATACACCAAAACCGGAAACTCAACCTTCTCTTAATCTTGGAGTAACATTTAATCCAAATACGAATGAATGTAAAGTTATAGATAGAAATACAGGCCAAACCATGGATTTATCAAAACATCCTGTTGCAAAACGCGGTTACAGACAAACAGGAGTTGGGACAACGGAAGTCATTACAACAAGAATAAAAAAAGGCCAAGTTGCAATTATTCAGGGCTGGAAAGTTGACGATCATAAAGATGGTGTTTTTGTAACAGTTAATGCCATTGAAAAAGATGTAGAATTTACCAACAAAATTTCTGACGGCGCCATAACTATCGTTGACGCAGCAGATGGACCAGTACAGTTTTGTAACGATGTAAATACAGCAGTTGAAAAGGGCTGGGCACACAAAGTTGTCATAGTTCCACCTGAATGGAAGGTTAGATAAAGGTCTTAAAAAGCTTACTTACAATTGTGGTTCTTGATTTAGAGTTTGTTTTTAAGTGGATTAAGCTTAACAATATGAAAAAGATCTTATCTAAATATTTCTTTCCTGCCTCTTTAATTGTACTTTCTACAGTTTTATGCGTAGTAAACTACAAAGCAGGAACTTTTCTTTCCGGCTGGGACACTTTACATCCGGAATTTAATTTTCCTGAATATTTTAAGAGAATTTTATTCGGAGTTTGGCAGGAGCATCAAGGACTGGGCGCGCTGTCTTCACAAGCCCATCCTTCGGAATTTCCCAGAATGCTTCTTTATTATCCCCTCTCCTTCATTTTGCCCCTCTCTTTCCTTCGCTACTCATATTTTTTTATCACCTTAATCTTAGGACCTTTGGGAATGTATTTTTTTATAAAAAGGGCTGTATTCAGAGAAGATTCTCTTCACAATAAAATTGCATCTTTCGGCGGAGCGCTTTTCTATCTTTTCAATCTGGGAACAATTCAGCATTATTTCGTACCCTTAGAGATGTTTGCCACCCATTTCGCTACCCTTCCCTGGCTGTTCTTATTTATTGTTCAATCTCTTGAATATAACTACAAACGATATCTAATTCTATTTGCAATTTTCACTTTTTTTTCCGCCTCAATAGCCCATACCTCCACCCTTTGGTTCGCCTACCTCCTTTCACTTATATTATTCCTTTTTGCCTACAATTTTCTCAACCGAAAAAAAGAAATTAGAATAACTACTCTGAAAATCATCGCCGTTACTCTTCTTATAAATTCATTCTGGCTGTTGCCAAATCTGCATTTTATTTTCAATCAGGGAACGCAAATCAGCAGCTCCAAAATTAATTCCCTATTTACCGAAGAGGCCTTTGCCAACAACCGGCTTTTTGGAACAATTCCCGATATTTTAATCTTTAAGAATTTCCTTTTTAACTGGAGCGCGTACACTGGCAACGGCGAATTTGGCCCGCTTCTGAAAGTCTGGATTGACCATTTGCAGAATCCAATTACCTTAATTATCGGCTATGGATTGGCCTTAATCGCCCTTCTTGGCCTGGCTTATTCTACTTTCAAAAGAAATTTAGTATCTCTTTGCTTGTTAACAATTTTAGGGTTGTCCGTCTTTTTTCTTCTGACAGACAATCCGCCTTTTGGACTTTTGTTTAATTTTCTTCAAAAAGTAGTTCCCCTTTTTAGAGAAGCCATCCGCTTCCCCTTCACTAAATTTTCTATTCTCTTGATGTTTGCTTTGAGCCTTTATTTTGCTTTCGGTGTAAAACTGTTAATCAAAAAGTTTAGCATGTATTCTTTCATTTTAATTTTTCTGGCTTTTCTCTATTACATGCTGCCTGCCTTTCAAGGCAACCTCATCAGTCCCCTCATGAAAGTTAATATTCCTTCCAGCTATTTCTCCGCCTTTGATCTGCTCAATAACAAACCTTATGGCAGGGTAGCAACTTTGCCGATTCACAGCTTCTGGGGATGGAATTACTATTCTTGGGGATATCAGGGGGCAGGATTTTCCTGGTTTGGCCTCAAAGATCCTGTCCTGGAGCGGGAATTTGACCGATGGAATCCGGCTAACGAACAGTATTACAGGGAAATGTCTCAAGCTATCTATTCGCAAGATCAAAACAGATTAAATAATGTGCTACAAAAATACGATATTTCTTATATTCTTTGGGACAAAAGTATAATCGCCCCGGAACAAGGAACAGATAGAAAAGTTCTCTTCCAAAATGAAACAGAAAATCTTTTGAATAGTGATTCAGAGCTTGAGCAGATCGCTCATTTTGGGGACCTATTGGTTTATGAAACCAGATTTAACAATCCGCAAGTAAGATCAATAAAAAATCCTGTTTCCATCGGCCCTCCGGCTGTCTTTTACGATGACACAGCTTATGCAAAATATCGTGATTACATTACTTATTTCTCCCCCGAAAAAAATTCGGTCATTTATCCTTTCCGGGATATTATTAATAATCAAAATAAGATCATTTCTCAAGATGTCATGACTCCTCTTTCTAACTCCGCCGCTTTAGACACAAAACCAAACTTAAGCGCCGGCAATGACTGTCCGCCGGCAGACAGTCCTGAAGAAACAAATTTTCAAAAATCAATCGTTTCGGAAGATTCAAACAGTTTCCTGGAATACACGTCAGAGGGCGGATCTTTTTGCGATCATTTTTCCTATCCTACCCTCTTGAAAAATCAAGCATATATTATCTCTACTGACTCAAGAAACGTCAAGGGGCTTCCTCTTAGGATATGTGTCCGTAATTATATTTCCAACCGTTGCGATCTATTTACCCATCTTTCCGGATCAAAAGAATTCACGCGGGAAATTTTCTTAATTCCCCCAACAGGGCAGAGTGTCGGTTTCGACATCAATCTCAATAATTTTTCTGTCAAAAATAATCCCAGCGTAAATCACCTTAAGGCAATTGACATTTTCCCTTTTGAATATGACAGCCTTTCGCAAATAGAAAACTATCCCACTACAGAGGCGCAGGATACGAAAAAGGATGTCCTCGTTTATTCCCAAGCCTTTGATCCTGATTGGAAAACGTACGAGGTTAATCTCAAAGATCAAAAATCAAGTCTAGGAAATACCTTAGCAAACATTTTTCCTTTCCTGTATGGAGAAGAGCTGAAAGAACACGTTTTGGTTAACAACTGGGCCAACGGCTGGATCATGCCAAGTTCAAAGTCCAAAGTTGAAAGTTCAAAGTTCGTCATAATCTTCTGGCCGCAGTACTTGGAATACCTTGGATTATTTCTTCTTGCCGCAACCTTCCTATCCATTACGATAAACCGCGCCATCCATCTGCCCAATTTCTTGCAGAAATTTAATCTATCTAGACCAAAATCTTTAGTCTTTTTAATCCTTTTATTCATAGCGGGAAATCTTCTTTGGGTAAAATTAAACACTTTTCCTCCTTTTTATGACAGCGCGGGACACACCAATACGGCTTTTGCGTATGCCGATATCTTTACCGGCCAAAGACAACTCTCAAGCATCAAGGAATTTCTAACCGTTAATACCTACTACCCTCCCCTTTTCTTTATAATGGGAGGCTTGTTAACCTCAGTCTTTGGACAAGACTATAAAGTCCTTCAATTTAGTTCTGTTTTCCTTTTGGGGATTTCTGCATTCTTCCTTTATCTTTACGTTAAGGAATTAACCCAAAACAAAAAATGGGCAATTCTTGCATCGGCTATTTTCGTAACCTTGCCCAACATCTGGGAGCAGAGTCGCTATTTCATGCTTGACCTGCCCCTAACAACACTTATTATCATAATTCTATATCTCCTGCAGAGGTTTAACAATACAACGAAAAATCTTTATCTTTTACTTTCCCTTCTTTTCATTGGCTTGGCCCAGCTTACCAAATGGTATGCGGGAGTATATCTTGCAATCCCTGCTCTTCTTACTCTCTACAGCTATTTTAAGCACAGCCAAAACCGGAAAAAACCGTTAATACTTATCCTTATTGCTCTCGGTATTAACCTAATCACAGCTTTGCCTTGGTATATTATAAATTTCCAACAGGTTTTATCTTCCGGCTTGTTTTTTACCAATCCTGATTTTGGTGACCCGACCAATCTTTTTTCCCCTAGAAACCTTCTCTTCTATCCCACTCTCCTTCTGAATTATCAAATTGTCTCCTTGCAATTTATCCTGCTCATACTGGGAATTATTTTCTTCTTCAGGGAAAGGAAAAAAAAGCTTATCTTTGGACTTCAAATTTTACTCGCCTACCTTGTTTTTACTTTTATCGGAAATAAGAATTTAAGATACACCCTCCCTCTCCTGCCATTTTTAGCCGTAATTATGGGATATGGTGCCATAAAACTGCTAGCCTACGGCAAGAAAGGCAAGTTTCTCCTGGCCGGCTTTTTTATCTTTAGCTTCGCTATTTTTACCATCAACTCTTTTGGCTTACCAATAAAAACTAATTTCCGCTTGGCTATAGCCATTAACAGAATTAATAAGAATCTTGACAATCTGTATCTCCTTGATTTATCAGCCAGAGACATCCCTTATTTGTTTATAGATACCCCCATGGTCGAGAAAGAGATAGTAATAGATTTGTCCAATCAACAAATAGACGGACAAACCCGCATTCTCGTTAACAGTAACAATCCCTACATCTCCGTTGCGGGATTGGAGCTTTTCAATAAAAATAATAATCTTTTCTTCATGGAAGTGCCCACAGATAATTCCGAAACAATCAGAGATCAAAAAATAGAAAACTTACTTAATCAGGTTGACTTTATTCTGGTTCCAAGTCAGGTGGTGGCGCCACCCGGGCAAAGCAATTATTTCAATTTGGATGAAATACGCAAATACATTCTGGCCGGAAAAACCAGAAATTTTGCACTTATTAAAATCTACCAATTGCCCAACAAAAACGTTCTTTTTCTCCTTAAAAGAGATAACGCATACAATGCAATAAAACTGCAGATAACAAAAGATGTGCTGACTGTAACCCGCCCGCAGGCTATTGCCGACATTTACCTTCAGTTCATGGATCCGGATTTGAATTGGCATCAGGAAATTATCGAAAAGAAAGACGTGGTCTTTGAAAAAAAATTAACCAACACTTCCCGATTCCGCATTGATTACCCTTCAAATCTTATGCTATCGCAGGCTAACGGCTGGACTTACGACGGAAATAAGCAATTCGACAGACTTGAGAAATAATCATCTTCTGATTGCAACTTTTCTCTACCTAACTTACGTAAATTTAAAACGCCCAAACCGGTATGTCCCCGTAAATATCCGACACTAACTTCTTTCTAATGGCGGCTTCATG
>CAZRWL010000026.1:0-11620 GCA_964603935.1 uncultured Gammaproteobacteria bacterium
CTGCCACTCTGTCCCGTTATACATATTGTAATGGTTCGTATCAGTGTTATATACAAACAAACCTGCTGCAGGAGCTTCTATTGCATTCACTTGAGCTTCAGTCATTCTCGGAGCCAGAAAACCTTTGTCTTCCGAAATCAAATCAAGTATTGCTGACGGATCCGTCGCAGTTGTCCCGATCCCTACGCTCTGTGAGAAGAATGACGGAACATTAACATTCAAAATAAGATCGGAATCACCCGTTGCTGCTGCCAGAACAGCCTGATCGTCCTGAGGGATGAAGCTCAAGGTTCGAGATTTTATGTTAAAACTAATTTCAGGCAAATTAGCTATATATTTCGCAAACTGCTTTTTTCCTTCTGTTAATCCCGCTATTATGTTATATTTTGTTTCAGCTGCTGCTCCTGCAATAGTAAACACCAAAACCAGTACGGCAAACAAAAATCCCATCTTGACAGGATTGATTGAGCGAAACTTGGACATTTTGCCAGGCTCAAACGATTTTTCCTTTTCTTCCTCCGACCGATTAAATTTGAAAGTTTCTTTGTATTCCAAAAGGAAATGACGCTTAAGAAAGCTATTGGAGGGAAGATTGCTCAATACGGAAGGAAGCGCATGACTTGCCCTTGGCGCTTTGGGAGTTGAGTTAAAATCAAACAACGGTTGACTCGAGGCTGTTTGTGCCTGCAAGGTCTCTCCTTGCGAAGCTAAATTCTTGCGAGTTGAATTTGAGATTTCCCCCGCTGGGGACAGGTGAGATTTGTAATTTGCAATTTGCTCTTGCGTATAACGGCGCTGGTTTCCGACTGTTCTTGTAGGCACAAAACGCCCCCGTTGGTCCCAACGGCGGAGTGTTTTTGTAGAGACCCCCAGAATATTTGCGACTTCCTGGATCTTAAATAGCTTGTTCTTGATAAAGGCAGATGCCATCTTTTTGTACTTTTGTGAAAAAAGTTGGACATTTGAACTTAAATGTCCAACATTGTCCATGTATTATTACGACATATTTCACGGGTCTTGTCAAGGGGTAGATTAATCTTATCTTAATCTTATCAAAAAAGTATAATTTAGCCTCAATTTTGGAAGGAAGTAAAAGTTGGACACCTATTGACTTTATGATAAGATTATGATACAAATGATTTAAGTCAGTATGTTAAACATCTCTTACAACGTTTCCCCGAGGCTAAATGAATATTTAGACAAAATTGAGGATTTAAGAAAACAGATATTGCTGGCTCCGATTTCCCAGGCTCTGGAACTGCGTTTGCGCTGGGAAGCCGTATTGAATCGCACCCATTACTCTCTGAAGCTGGCCGGCAATCCCATGAAAAAGACAGACATGCTCAAACTATTATCGGAAGTTACTCACAAAAAGACCAATGACGACCAAAGAATTGCTATTAGATATAAAGAGGCTCTTGACTACATCTCGCGAATCTGGCAAGGATCACCGAATGCGGTTGATGCCAGGGCAATAATTGATCTTCACAGAATAATTGGCAGCGGAAGATTAAGGGTTCCTCAAGCAGGACTGCAATATCTCCTGGATTACCTGCAAGCTAGAATCGAGAATCCAATAATCCAAGCTGCAATCGTAAATATTGAAATGGAAAAAATGCAGCTTTTCGCAGAACACAATAGCTTAATTGCCCATCTGGCCGCAGACCTTTTTTTATATAAATACGGCTACGATTCTAAAGGATTCCTGGCATACGAGCAATCATGGATGGAAGATGAAAAAGTCTTCAGGGAAAATCGGCAGCGCGCTCTAAGCTCGGTTAGCCTCACGCTTTGGCTTGAGTATTTTGCGGAAAACATATTAAGCCAACTTGAATCAATCATCCTGTCCATAGACAAACCCAAAGCGGGAGCGGCTGAAATGAGAGAATCTTTCTGGCAGCTTAACGAAAGACAAAAATCAATGCTAAACCTGCTTGATTCGCCCCAGACTACGATAACCAACAGGCAGATTCAGAAAAAATATAAAATTTCCCAAATAACAGCATCCAGAGACTTAGCCAAGTTAACAAACCTGGGACTTTTATTTTCCCATGGAAAAGGCCGGTCAGTATATTACACTAAGATTTAGTGCATCAATCGGTAAACTACCGTATCTATAATTTCCATGATTTTAATTGCGCCTTGACTTGAGACTATAAGAAACATAAACTAAATATGTTAAAAAAATAAATGAAACACACTGCCCTTATTATAATAATAATTTCGTTATTCGTTTTAGGTGTTTTTTTTCCCATCTCAATCTACGCTCAAAATACATCCGCAGGCACAGCGCTTTCTGTTTCTATTAGCGATAAGAACGCGAAAGACGGCCACATCATTATCTCAACTCCCAAAGGTTATCGGCTTACTTCTCTTGCCTATGATTCCAACATGTACGGAGTATTAACCGAATCTCCTGCTGTTTTTCTGCAAAACACAGATGATCCTGCCTCAAAACCGGTAATGCATACGGGCAAAGCTTATGTTTTGGTCTCTTCAATCAACGGCAAAATTAAAAAAAATGACTTTATAACCACTTCAACGATCGCAGGAGTCGGGCAAAAAGCAGACCGAAACGGCATGATTTTGGGAACAGCGCTTGAGGATTATGCTAATTCAAACCCAAAAATAACCGCAAAAATTCTGGTTTCCGTTAATCCCCACTTCAACGCTTCTTTTGTCGACACCAAAACCAATGTTTTGGAGGTTTTGAGGAATGCAGGCGATCCCAGCACTATGACACAGCTTACATCCTTAAGATATGTTATTGCCGCAGGAATTGTATTGATTACGTTTGGGATTGGATTTGTATTTTTTGGCCGCGTTACGTCAAGAGGAGTTGAGGCGTTGGGAAGAAATCCCCTCGCAAGCCGCATGATCCAGCTTAACCTTGTTCTTAATCTCGTCCTAATGGTTGTCATAATTGCAATCGGACTGGGAATCGGCTACATGATTCTCATTCTTTAGTCTTATGAATATTGAACCGCTAATATTTTTTGACATGATTGCAACCATATTGATACTGATTGTTATGCTTATAGGCATACTTTTTTATTCTTTTCAGAAGACAAAAAAGCTTCGCGGGACAGATCAAGCAGATGCTGCCGCAAAAATTATTGACGACGCGAAAAACAAAGCTTTGGACATTGTAACCAAAGCCAGTATGTCTGCTGATGCGGTTTCTGAAAATTTCAACGAACAAGCTGCGAAAACAGCTTCCGGACAAATTAAGCAATTGGAAAAAACAACCGCAGAATTCACGAAACTATACGCAAAAGTCCTTCACGACTTACAACTCAAAAACATAGAAGTACTTCAGAATGTGTCAAAGGATATCCAAGCATCTGCGTTGGAGGAGATCGGAAGCTTCAGAAACTCTGTTGAAAAACTGACTGTCGCATCCGAAGCTTTGGTTAAAAGAAAAATTGATTACGATTATGAAACTGTTAAGAAAGAAGTTAAAAGCTACAAAGAAAATGAACTTAAGAAGATTGACAATGGAATTTATACGCTCCTTGAGGAAACATCGCGCCTTGTGTTGGGAAAAGCCCTAAATCTTTCCGAACACGAGGGCCTAATCATAAAATCCCTGGAAAAAGCAAAAAAAGAAGGAGCTTTTGAATAATGTACTCCGATTTAATAGCATCTATAAAAACAGTTAGGGACGCTGACCGCTTATTCTCGGAAATTAACATGCTTGAAACCTCGCCTTTCAAACCCGAAACCATTTCTTCAATAAGCCTAACTAATGCCGAAAAGATAACGGAAATAATTTCAAAGAATAACTTTGACGCAAATAACCAAGACTTATATAGGACTTTTTGGGAAAATCTCAAGGATGAAATCCGCAAGCTCAAAATTATCAAGCTTGTTCTGGCATTTGACCCAACACGCAAAACAATCGAAAGAATTCATAGCTTCATATCCGGCAATATCGGCATAGGCTATATTTTGGATATTGAAGTTGAGAAAAACGTTTTGGCAGGAGCAATTGTAATCTACGGTGGAAAATACCGCGATTATAGTGTCAAAAAAAGTCTTGAAGAAACATTCAGACTTAATCGCTCTGTCATCCTGAACTTGTTTCAGGATCCCAATCATTAATGCCTAGATGCCGAAACAAGTTCGGCATGACAAGCTAAGAAGAATTTATGAAGGATTTTAATTTTTATCTTGACTCAATTAAGGAAATTGGATTCGTTGAGGAGGCTTCCAGCGCGATTGTAAGCATAAATGGATTGCCGAAAATAAAAACTGACGAAATGATTATTTTTGAAGAAAATAAGATAGGAATAGCTTTATCCTGTACGTCCGAAATAGTCCAGGCGCTTGTTTTCTCCAAAGATCCGATAGGTCATGGAGCAAGAGCGGTCCGAACCAACGAATTGCTTCAAGTGCCGGTTGGAGAAGAGCTTTTGGGAAAGATAATCGATCCCCTTGGCAACCCGCTAACCGCAATGAAAACCTACAGAAAACCATCGGAGACGCGAGCCGTAAACAATCTGCCTTCAGGCATTCTTTCCAGAAAAACTATTAACAAACATCTCGAAACAGGAGTGCCTATCGTTGATCTGGTAATGCCGCTTGGCCTTGGCCAAAGAGAGTTGGTAATCGGAGACAGAAAAACAGGCAAAACAAATTTTTTGATGCAGGTAATTTTGGCCCAAGCCAAACAAAAACACATATGTATATATACGGCAATCGGCAAAAAAAAGCTTGACATTAAAGATGCTGAAGAATTTTTCGAAAAGCAAGGCATTTCAGACCGCGTCATCACTATCGCAACAGGATTTGACGATCCAATAGGACTTACCTATCTTGCCCCATTTACCGCCATGACAATAGCCGAATACTTTCGGGACGAAGGATATGATGTTCTCCTTGTGCTTGATGATTTGACAACACATGCCAAATTTTATAGAGAAATCGCTCTTTTGGGAGGAAAATTCCCTGGCCGGAATTCGTACCCGGGAGATATTTTCTATACCCATGCAAAACTTTTGGAGCGGGCTGGAAATTTTGCAACTCCCAAAGGGGAAAAAGCAATTACCTGTTTGCCTGTTGTCGAGACTGCGCAGGGCGACTTATCAGGATATATTCAGACAAATATTATGTCTATGACAGACGGACATTTATATTTTGACGTAGATCTCTTCGCGAAAGGCCGAAGGCCTGCTATAAATCCTTTCCTTTCCGTAACTAGAGTGGGCAGACAGACCCAAACAACTCTGGAAAGAGATATAAACCGCGAGATTCTCTCTTTCCTTACAATATCTGAAAAAATGCAGAATTTCACTCATTTCGGCGCGGAATTAACAGACAGCACCAAAGTAACGCTGGCAATAGGAGAAAAGGTCATTCAATTTTTAAGTCAGACGCAATCATCCGCAATGCCTGTTAATCTTCAGCTATTGCTTTTTAGTCTTCTGTGGGACAGCATTTTGCAAAATAAAAACGTAGAACCAATCGGAAAAGATGTAAATAAAATCATTGACTCTTATAATAATAAGGCAAGTCTTAACAAAGAAATAAATAGAACAATAGAAAAGACTTCATCTTTTAATGATTTCCTCAAGGTTATGAGAGAAAAAGGTGAACAGCTTTTGTTAAACTTGAAGACTTGACAAGTTGTCATCCCGAACTCGTTTCGGGATCCCCTGCCCGCAGGCAGGCTGTTTCCATTTGGATGTCATGCTGAAATAAATTCAGCATGACAAGGAAAAACTAATGATAACTAAAAAAGAAATTATTAAAGAAAAAGATTTCCTCGCTATTCTTCAGACTATTCTGGAAACTTACGAGGAAATTGCCGCAACAAGAATGGCGCGCATTAGAAGCTCTGTTTTGGACAGCCGAGACTTTCTGCTGGAAATAAATACAATTTTCCAACAGGTAAAATCTTCCTACAAAAATCAGGTTTCCCTGCTTATGAAAAAAAAGAAAATAAAGGATCCGGCAAAACTTACTTTTATAAAAAGAAACGGTAAGACTCTATACGTATTTGTTTCCGCAAACACAGGGCTTTACGGAGACATTATCCGAAAGACTTACGATGTTTTTATTGATGCTGTCAAGAAAGAACCCGGCGATACGGCAATTATAGGAAAACTTGGGCTTGAGATGTTTAGGGCAGACAGAATTTCGGCTTCTGTCAGTTATTTCGATTTTCCGGACAATAGAATTGACAATGGAATATTAAAGAAAATTGTCGAACACCTTATTCAATATGAAAAAGTGCTTGTCTTTTACGAGCAATTTAACAGCGTTATCAGTCAATCGCCGATTACAACAAGCATCTCCGGGGACCCTCTTCCCTGGGAAAAAGGAGAAGCCTCGCCTGTTAAATATTTCTTTGAGCCCTCTTTGGGAAAAATCATGGAATTTTTTGAAAAAGAAATTTTCGGCTCTATTTTTCAGCAGACAATATTTGAATCCGAACTTGCTAAATTCGCAGCCCGCATGGTTTCTTTGGATTTTGCATCCGAAAATACCAAAAACAGACTCAAACAAGTAACTCTTGCGGCTGCGAGAATTAAGCATCAGGAAGACAACAAGAGACAGCTGGAAAAATTCGCAAGTATGAAATTATGGAAATGAGTATTCCGTGTCATTCTGAATTCATTTCAGAATCTCCTGTCGGCAAACAGGACTTTTTACGACAAAACGGGATGCCGAAACAAGTTCGGCATGACAAGGGAGAAGAATTATGGATAATGCAGGAAAAATAATAGGAATTCAGGGACAGATTGTAGAGGTTGAATTCAAGAATGATCAACCCAATATCCATGATATTTTAGTTCTTGAAAACGACCCCAATAGTAAAATGCAGGTTGCTTTGGCATCCGGACCATCTTCTTTTTTCTGCTTAAGCCTTCATTCAACAAACAAATTATATCGGGGACTCAAAGTCATATCTACAGGCAAACCAATTATGATCCCTGTCGGTCAAAATGTGCTGGGCCGCACGATGAATATATTTGGCGAACCGATTGACGGGCTTGGAGAAATTAAAAAAGAAGGTCTGAAACCTATTTACGATCAGGGTCTGGATTACGGTGAGATAGCTAAACATCAGGAAATTTTGGAAACAGGGATTAAAGCAATTGATTTTTTGTCTCCGATGATCAGGGGAGGAAAAATAGGGCTTTTTGGAGGAGCAGGCGTTGGAAAAACAGTGCTCTTAACGGAAATTATTCACAACGTCGTCGTTCTCCACAAGGGAAAAGCCGTGCCTGCCGGCAGGCAGGGCGTTTCTGTTTTCGCGGGGGTCGGGGAAAGAATTAGAGAGGGACACGAGCTTTATGAAACCTTGAGGGAGAAAGAAGTTCTGCCAATGGTTTCTCTTATTTTAGGGACAATGGGGGAAAATCCCGCGGTCAGATTTTTAACAGGATTTACAGCTGTAACCTTAGCTGAATATTTCAGAGACAGCCTTAAAAAAGATGTTTTGTTTTTTATTGATAATGTTTTCAGATTTGCCCAGGCAGGCAATGAGCTTTCGGTTTTAATGAACACTATTCCATCCGAAGACGGTTATCAGTCAACCTTAACTTCCGAAATGGCTTCTTTCCATGAAAGATTGGTTTCAAATAAAAACAACTCCATAAGCTCAATTGAGGCAATTTATATCCCAAACGATGACATCTTAGATCAGGGAGTTCAGGCGATTTTCCCATATCTGGATTCATCTGTTGTTCTGTCAAGAAATATTTATCAGGAAGGGCTCTTGCCCGCAATTGACATCCTGTCTTCTTCTTCTGCAAATTTAAATCCGGGAACAGTAGGACAACTTCATTATGAAGTTGCTCTTAAAGCATTAAATTTGTTAAAGCAGGCAACTTCCCTGGATAGAATTGTATCTTTGGTTGGAGAATCCGAGCTTTCTCCAGGAGATAAATTGATTTACGACAGAGCGAAAAAACTTCGCAATTTTATGACTCAAAACTTTTTTGTTACGGAAAACCAAACAGGAAGAAAAGGCTCTTATGTGCCGCGGGAAACAACTGTTACGGACGTTAATGATTTAATGGAAGGCAAATATGACAACGTAACTGATGATAAATTTAGTTTTATCGCCAGCATGAAGGATATTAAGACTCAATAATGCTATATGAATACATCTGCCAATCTCGTTCTCGTTGTGCGGAACAAAGATAAAGTTTTATACAAAGGTTCCGTTTTTGCGTTAACCTCTGTTAACGATAGGGGAATTTTTGATGTTTTATCCGGACACGAAAGCTTTATTTCTCTTATAAAAGAAAAGGTCGTGATTCATCCAACGATAAAAACAAATCAGGAAATTTTAATCGACAATGGCATTTTAAGAGTCTACGAAGACAAAGCCTACGTCTACGTCAACTTCAAGTCTTAAATTCCCTTGATAAGCTCTCTTGCCTGATCGCGGCCATAGTTTTTTGGCAGAAGCGATTGAGGCAAAAAAGGATCGCTAAGCAATACTCTTGCATATTTTTCTTTTATTTCCCTCATTTCTTTTGCTCTTTTTACCTCTATTTTATTATTTAATTGTTCCGAGCGGCCGCTCGCTGTAGTTAAATGGCTATCTTTAACTTCTCTTGCCTCTTTTACCTTCTTTATATCCTGAATGATTTCCGAATACTTCTTGTTGAGATCCTCTAATTTCCAAATTCTGTTTACCAATTCTCTTGAATTTCCTGAAATATATGCAGCCTCAAGAATATCAACCGAATCCCGCAAGCCAATACTTTCTGCAAATTCCAAAAAATCCCTGATAATGTCATGGGGAGTTATGAAAACAGATTCCTGAAGCATGCCAAATCCGAGTTCCCTTAGCTTTTCTCGTAAATAATCCCTTTTCCTTTTCTGAATTTCCTTAATGTCAAACATAACAATTCTCCACTTATGATCCCAAGGCTTATTTTGCAGTTGTAACAGCGGGAAATCTCTTTGTATCTTTTTTGTTCCCTGAGATGTTATCCGAAGATATATTTCTCCGTCTTTCTCTATTTTTTCTATATACCCTGCTTTCAGCGTTCTCCAGACCAGATGATTAAACTGATGTTTTCTGTATTGATCGGGCACCCAGCCATACATATTCTCATAGCTTTTACTTACAAGATGAAGAGGATCCCTTACCTCTTCGAACAAATCCAAAGCATGCGTCAAACCCAAAAGTAATATATCCCGAGATCTTAATAATTTCCGCATAACAAGAATATACTTATTTAATCATATCGAGCGGCCGCTTGCAATAAGTAAATGGCTAGTTTAAATTCTCCCAGCTTGAATTTTTTTTCTTAAACTCTTTTTCTGTAAACTGCGTGTCTCCTCTTCTGTAAGCTGTATGTATCCTGCTGCCTGCTGTCGCAGGATAATTTATGCATAGCTGAAGATTATAAAAGCCCTAAACCCTCTTGTGATAGACGGCTCTGTGGGTGGTTTTGATTTTCTCCAAATCCGGATTTTCAAAGTGTTCTTTGATAAATTCTATTGTTTCTTTGGGATCCTGAGTATTGACAAAAACTCCTGTTCCGACTTCAAATCCGCCCAAAACTTTTACCCTTGGGATAATGCGCAAATACCAATCCCCTCCCGGATAAATATAGAAATTAAAGGGAAATTCCAAGCCATGGCGAAGATCAAAAATCTGTATTAAGCGTGAAAGAGTAAATGCCAAATCTGCAATTTCCGCATCCTCTATCTCCCCGAACAATCTTCCCCGCTTTTTAGGCGCTGCCCAAACTTCATCCGGCCATTGTGAAGTTTTAGGACAAAAGATAACGAAATGGTTAGTTTCCTTAAAGATTTGATCTTTGGCCGCAACCGCCATCTCAACTGAAGTCGCCAGACGGGGAATCTCCAATTCCACCTCAAAAGGCACCACTGCCAGCTGGGTATGCGGATGGGGCAAACTTTCTCCGCCTGCCTCTCCATGGTTATGAAAAATGTACACTTGCCCCTTATCTTTATGCGCATTATAGCGCTGTCTGTAAGTCTGCAGGATTAATTCAACTTGAAGTTTCGGCAGCTGATCGAAATTCCTATGGTGATCTGGAGAATTAATGATTACTTCGTGGATTGACGCAAAGGGGAATTTATTATTTAAAACGCGAATCTGCCAATTACTGTTTCCCATTTTCCCTCCGACCCTGTAAAGTTCTTTTTCATCCCCTTCCTTCCCCGGACAAAAAGGGCAAACCGGCTCCATCCCGCGGGCAACATCAGGACGCTTTGCCCGGCGCGGAGACAAAATCACCCACTTTTTGCTCAAAGGGTTCTGCAAAAACTGAAAATCCATATATTTTATTCCGTGTCATCCCGAATTTTTTCGGGATCTCCTGCCCGCAGGCAGGCCGCATTACGATTGAAGGAGATGCTGAAATCCTCCAAGAGGACTTTCCTCAGCGGAGGTGGCACAGTTCAGCATGACACTAGCGTAACATACTTTCGTATAATTTCTTGTATAATTTCGCGCTTTTGTCCCAGGAAAAATCTTTTTTCATCGCCCGCTCCACCATCTTTTTATATCTAAATGTATCTTTATACATATTTAATGCATGCTTTATTGCCCGTCTCAAGCGCGCAGATTTCCCCTTCTTAAAAAGAAATCCATCCTTTCCATTCAAAATAGAATCCTTTAATCCCCCCGTATTGCTTGCAATCGGAATTGTTCCGTATCTCATTGCGATCATCTGTATCAAACCGCATGGTTCATAACGAGAAGGGATGATTATAAAATCCGAACCCGCGTAAATTTTGTGCGCCAGTTCTTCGTTGTAAACAAGTTCTGCCTTAATCCAGGGAAATTTTTCCGCCATTTCCAAAACATTCGCCTGAATCCTGGTGTCTCCCGAACCTAAAATTATTACATTAATATTGAGATGAGTAATGCCGTTAATCGCCTTTATCAGGATATCCAAGCCTTTTTGAGCAGCCATTCTGCCGACAAAACAAAAAGTCGGACGGTCTTCCAAGCCTAAACTTTTCAGCAAATCATCCTTATTGTCTTTTTTGCCTGTTTGCCAGGAATTAACATCAAATTTATGGAAAATAGACTCATCTACAGCAGGATTCCAAATATCATAATCAATGCCATTTAAAATTCCAATTATTTTTCCGTCTTTTCCTAAACCTTCATGCTCTCTTTTAATAAGAAATTGTGAGATCGGACTATGATCATGCTCTGACTGCGCAATTTCGCGAGCGTAAGTCGGAGAAACCGTTGAAACCCGAGCCGCATGCACAACCCCCTCCCCCAGAACATTCATCTCGTTTGCGGGAACTCCTCTTTTCAGCTCTTTTGCCTCCTCGTTCTCAATATCAAGCAAATCCAAAACTTTTAAAGACCCTATGCCCTGATACAAAAGATTATGGATCGTAAGAAGGGTTGGAAGCGCAAGTTTCATTTTCTTTAAGATAAGAGGAATCAAAGCTGTATGCCAATCATTGCAATGAACGATATCCGCATGCCATTTATGATGTTTTCCTAACCAGCGAATAAGCCCGGCAATCGCCAGGTCAAAGAAAGCGAATTGTCCCATTCGCTTAGTCTTATCTTTTGCCCTGCTTAAAGACAAGTAGCCCACATTCGCTAAAAAGTAAAAAGGGGTATTTGCAGACTTTCCAAAAAAAACACCAACAT
>CAZRWL010000027.1:0-2644 GCA_964603935.1 uncultured Gammaproteobacteria bacterium
GAACCTATTTTGGGCTCAATTCTTTTGGAAATAAAAAAAGCCCTGGCTTTTTATTCACAAAAGTACAAAGACGATTCTATAATTCAGCAGATATTATTATCCGGGGGCACTGCTAAGCTTCCGGGAATAGATCTGTTTTTCGCGGAAAATTCGGGGATAGAAACCGTAGTTGCAAATCCCTGGAAAATTTTCTCAAACCAAAAAATTCCGGCAGAAATACTTAATGGGACTTCCGACTATACAATTGCTTTGGGACTTGCAATGAGGGATATATGAGCGCCAACATAAATCTTCTTTTACCTAAAGACGACGAATCTTTGAAAAGGAAAAGGAAAGCCAGGGTTCTTAATATTTCCGCGATTTTGTTTGTGTTTGCCACCGTCTTAATGTCTATTGTTGTTTTTTTGTTAATTCAAGCGGTTAGCCCTGTTTCCATAAAGGAGGAACAGGAAGATATTTTGAGAAAATTGTCTCAATTCCAGGACAAGCAAACAAAGCTTTTAGCGGTAAATAATAAAATAGAAAGCATTTCTGAAATTCTTGAAAAGAGAAAGGATTTACATCTCGTAACCAGCGCTATTCTTTCAAAAATACCGAATAATTTGTCAATAGACAGTTTGGAAATAGACGGTAAAACTGTTTCTATGACAGTTCAATCTGCCTCGCTTTTTTCTATTGGTGAATTAATTAATAACCTGACAGACATGGTTAGAAAAAAGGAAATATTAAGCTCTTTGACTCTTAGTTCGTTAGCTTTTAATGAAAACGGAAAAAATTATCAAGCTGCCGTAAGGGCTGAGTTATAAAATTATGGATGGAAAAATAGACACGGACTTAAAATCAATAAAGTTTATTTTGGAAAGAAACAAGCTCTATATAGCTCCGGTAGCTATTATGCTGATTTGCGTTATCCTTTTTTTTCAATTTATACTTCCGCAATTCAACATGATATTTACGGCAAAAGAAAATGCCCGGGAAGACTTGTTGAAATTGGATGTTTTGAGAGAGGATTTACGTATGCTTTCCGGCATTGATGAAAGTTCCCTTGATTCACAGCTTGAAATTTTAAACCACGCTTTGCCTTCCGAGAAAGATTTTGACGGGATACTAAATGCCATAAATTCTTCGGCTGACGGACAGGGCGCTATTCTTGGATCGTATTCTTTTGCGGTCGGGGATTTGTCCGGAGCGCAAGGAACTGATAAGTTTCCGACAATTCAATTGTCTGTACCTGTTAATTCGGATGCTTCCACGGTCAATAAATTTTTGGGAGCAATAAGCAAAAGCCTGCCTTTGTCTGAAATCTCTCTCGTAAGAATAGGAGGAAGAGCATCTACCGTAAATTTGTCATTTTATTATAAGCCGGCATTTTCCGCGAATATTAAAAATCTTCGTATAAGTCCCTTATCTTCCAAGGGGCTTTCATTGATAGAGCAATTAAGGAGTTTTAAGTAAGTCAGGGCGAAGCTTCATAGTCATTTCGATAGATGTTTTTTGCCTCCACTCTTTAATTTTTCCATGATTTCCTTCCAGCAGAACAGAAGGAACCTTGAAATTTTTGTAAATATCGGGTTTGGTATACTGCGGGTATTCAAGGTATTGTCCCGCCGCGCCTGCGGGCCCGCCTGCCGGACGGGCAGGCAGGGAAAAAGATTCGGAACTGGTAACTCCTTTTTTCAGAACACCGTCTATAAGTCTTATTACAGCGTCTGTTACGAGCATTGCAGGAATTTCTCCGCCAGTTACTATGAAATCTCCGATAGACAACTCTTCGTTTATAAATTTTTTTACTCTTTCATCAACTCCTTCATACCGTCCGCAAACAAGAATTAGGTGTTTAAGGCAAGATAGTTCTTGAGCTTTTTTTTGGTTAAATGTTTTACCATGAGGGCTTAGAAGGATAACTTTTTGTTCTTCTGTATTTAGATTCTTATTTTTTGTTTTAGCAATTGCTTTTTCCAGAACATCAACTCTTAATATCATGCCGATTCCTCCTCCGTATGGCTTGTCGTCAACAACTTTGTGTTTTCCAATACCAAAATCCCTTATATTTACAAAGTTTATTGAAATTTGTTTTTTTGCTTTCGCATTTTTAATAATTGAATGGTCGAAGGGCCCGCTAAACATTTCGGGAAAAAGAGTCAGAATGGAAATTTTCATACAGAATTAGGAGGAGGCTTCAATTAAGGAAACATTTATTTTTTTATTCTGCTTTATTGCAGAAATCTTTACAACATTTCTGATAGCTCTTATTACCTTGCCGCCTTTGCCGATAATTTTTCCCATGTCGGAAGGATCAACCTTAACAGAAAAGTTTGTCATATCAGCATCTTCTGTTTCGGAAATCTCTACTTTTTCAGGATTGTCAACGATTTGGGAGATAATATATTCCAATGCTTTTTTCATATATTTTAGCTCAATACGATTTTTTCTACAGTCGCGCTTGGTATTGCTCCTTTTGAGAGCCAATAATCGTACCTTGCTTTATCGATTTTTTTATTTTGTTCTTTTTCTCTTTTCTCGTACCAGCCGAGCGTCTCTATGGGTTTTCCGTCGCGCCTGTATCTTTTTTCCGTTACTACAACGCGATATCTTCCTTCCCCTCTTTTTCCTATTTTTGATAATCTTATTACAACAGACATAT
>CAZRWL010000027.1:2744-10986 GCA_964603935.1 uncultured Gammaproteobacteria bacterium
TATCTTCCTTCCCCTCTTTTTCCTATTTTTGATAATCTTATTACAACAGACATATTTTAACTTTGAATTTAAATTATACCATCTTTATGCTTTGGTCTCAAGGGCTCTTTGAGCCGCAGTCTCTTCTGCTGTTTGCTTGGATTTACCAGTTCCTTCGCCCAAGATTTTCCCATTTACATATACGCCTACTTTGAAAATTTTCGCATGCGCAGGGCCTGTTTCTTCCAGTACTTTATAAACAGGAGAATTTTGTTTTCCGGCCTGAATTTTTTCCTGAAGCAAGCTTTTAGGATCTTTAAACGTTTTTCTGTCCACCAGTTTTTGTATTTTTGGGAAAAGAAAAGTTCTAAGAAATTTGACTACAGCCTGTAAGCCCTGATCTAAAAAAAGCGCTCCGATATATGCTTCGAAACTATTTTCAAGCAAAGTTGCATTCTCCCGTCCTTTGGATTCCTCTTCTCCTTTGGAGAGCTTTAAGAGTTTGCCCATATTTAATTCCTTGGCAGTCTCGGATAGGCTTTTCGTGTTAACCATAAGTGACCTTAAATTCGTTAGGGTTCCTTCATCAAACTCGGGGTATGTTTCGTACAAGTAATTGGAAACCGTAAAGGAAAGTATGCTATCCCCCAGAAATTCAAGTCTTTCATTGGATGAAACTCTTTGTTTGGCTTCATTCAAGTACGACCGATGTGTAAAAGCTTCTTCAAAAAGTTTGGGATTTTTTAATTTTAGAAGTATCATAATATATTCCCCAACGCACCGTTCACAAAAGAGGGGCTCGTTTCTCCTCCGTACTCTTTGGCAAGCTCAATTGCTTCATCAATGATTACCTTTGGAGGCTCTTTCTTGGCAATCAAAAGTTCGTAAATCGCAAGTCTTAATATTGCCAGATCAACTTTATTTATCTTATCTATGGAAAACTCCGGCGCCGCGGATTCGATTTTTCTATCGATAAAATCTTTGTGAGTCAGCACGGCCTTTGTGTTATTGTTTACAATTTGTTTGTGGAAATCTATTTTAAATAAACTCTCAACTATCTTTTGCCGTTTTTTATGCCGGGGATCCAAAGAAGTTTTCATATCTTAGGCGGTTTTTCCACCTGCCGGCGGATTTTTTTCCTTCGCCTTTATAGTCAAAATCTGTTTTCCATTATAAAACCCGCATTTTTTGCAAATCATGTGCGGTAAAATTGCAGCTTTGCAATTCGGGCAAGCAACAGAACTTACAATCCCGAGTTTTATACTTGCTCGTCTTTTTCCCTGTCTTGCCCGTGAATGTCTTTTTTTCGGTTCATGCGGCATAGCAAAGTTGATTATAGCAGTTTCCAAAAACATTCTCAAGCGCTCGAATTGCAATTTTCACCCTTGGGGTGAGTGCGTAGTTACACCTGCGGATAAAAATTAGCCTTTGGGGATTTTGAAGCCGAAATAAGCAAAGATTACTGTTGCCAAAAACGCTGTTCCCATCACGTTAGTAACGTCAGCCTTGGTATAAATGATGACAAAAGCTGTTGCCAGCCATTGAATAACAATTGCGATTGCCACCCACGGATACTTGCTATAGAAATTTAAGAATTTATCCATACAAAATTCTAACTGTCAATTGAATTATATTCTTTAAACTTGTCTTTGACAAGTTTGTATAAGGGAGGATCTATTTCAGTTAAATATGACAGCCAATTGTTCAGTTTCTCTATGGCTTTTTCCCTATTTATTCTCTTGAATAAGGGCGCATAGTCGTCTTCGTCCAATAAAGTCTCTTCAGGATGGATTTTGAGAAACTCTTTCATTTCCTCGGCTAATTTATAGTTATAATTTAGCTCTTTTGACAAAAATCCCACCAAGCTAAGCAGTCTAATAAATAATACGCCCTGCTTTGGAAGCTTAACTTTATATTTTCGTCCAGCTTTTATTATTTCTAGATAATATACAACATAATCTTTTTTCATTAGTCCTATTTCCTTTTTACCGATAGAAGAAAGTCTATAAACTGTTTCGGAGAAATGTTCGGATAGTAAATTAAGAATTTCTTCTAATCTTTTTTGGGAAGTGGTTGCGGGTAAAGAGCTTCCTATAATACTTTTCAACTCTTCGCTTGAGAAATTTGCGAAGTGAAATATGACGTCCCTTAATCTAGTAGGCGCGTCTGTTTTAAGAGAAGATGTAATTGATTTCACAAAGGCTGCTTTATTATAGCTAATAGACTCCCCGATTATTCCAAAATCTAGGAGGGCTAATTTATTATTTTTGAGAATTAAAATATTGCCGGGGTGCGGATCTGCATGAAATATGTCATCCATAAAAAATTCTCTTAGAAATTCTTGAGTGTATACGCTTGGAATTTTTTTAATATCAATACCTCTTTTTTTAAGCTTTTCCGGCGTCAGTCTTCCGTCTTTTAACCCCAGCAGAACTCTGCTTAAGGGAATACCTTCAATGTAATCCTCAACCAGAATCTTTTTGGTGGAAATTTGAGGGTAAACTCTTGGAATTACAATGTCTTTATTAACGGAAACATTTTTGTACATTTTTCGTATGTTTTCAGCTTCTATTTCATAATCTAATTCTTGAAGCGTCCATCTTTTAAATTCTTCGGCAAACTCATCCCAGGGAAGAGCGTCTATCTTGAAGAATAAATCTGCAAAAAACGCAAGAATATCAATCAAGAAAAAATCTGCAGAGACCTTATCCTCTATTCCGGGGCGAAGCACCTTTACTGCGACTATATGATCGTTTTCAAGTTTTGCTCCATGAACCTGGCCAAAGGAAGCTGATGCAAAAGGCTTTTTTTGGAAATCTTTAAAAATTTTCTGGGGTGTTGCTCCTAATTCCTGAAGAAAAATCCTCTCTACGTCTTCATAAGGGAAAGGCTTGACGTTGTCAAATAAGCTAATCATTTCCAGAGCATATTCCTTGGGTAAGACATCGACTCTCAAAGCCAAAAGTTGGCCAAACTTTATAAAAGATCCCCCTGCTTCTTCGAAAAAATGTTTTAAAATTTTCTGTTTGGGCTTTCTGTATAGGCCAAATTTTATCGAAAGATAAATGAAGGAATATTTAACAAGCAAAACTAGAATGTAGAAAAATCGCAACATTTAAAGCTCAATTTCGGGCAAAACCCAAAAAGAAAATAGTTAAGACCGTAACAGAAGCATAGATATAGAGAATAGTTGGATTGACAAGATTAAATCCTATTACCATTAAGGTGGCTACCCATACCCCGCAAATAGATAGACAAACCCAAGGATAACGCATAATTAAATTATATTGAAAGTCAAGGTCAAAAGCAATGGATAATTTCACCCTTGGGGTGAGTGTCTATTTACACCTGCGGAGTTTTGTGCTTATATAGATATATATGCCTTCAAGAGCTATTCCGTTTGTTAATAATGAGTATTATCATGTTTTTAACCGAGGCGTTGCAAAAATGCCAATTTTTGACAATGTCTTTGATTATAAACATTTTATTAGCACGTTTCTTTACTATCAGGTTGATGGTCCCAAGCCGCGATTTTCTTTTTTCAGGAAGCAACCAACTGTGTTGGAAAATAGCGCAAAAATTGTTGAAGTTATTTGCTACTGTTTGATGCCAAACCATTTTCACTTTCTTTTACGTCAGAAAGAAGAAAATGGAATTACGGAATTTATCAGTAAACTTAGCAATAGTTATACAAGGTATTTTAATGTTAAGAATAAGAGGGTGGGGCCGCTTTTCCAGGGTGAGTTTAAATCTGTTTATGTTGAATCTAACGAACAATTACTGCATCTGTCTCGGTACATTCATTTAAATCCGCTTATTGGGTACGTTACTAAATATCTAAAGACATACAGATGGTCATCGTATCCGGAATATTTAGGATTAGCAAAAGGTATTTGTTCAAAAGATGAGGTTCTCGGACAATTTAAGTCAGTAAAAGATTACGAGCAATTTGTTATGGATCAGGTAGATTATGCTAGAGCGCTTGATTTTACAAAGCACATGCTTTTAGATGCCGAGGGCTAGCGTAAACTTGCACCCTTGGGGTGAGTGCGTAGTTACACCTGCGGGTTGTTTAGTCCGGGGAGATTTGTTTGAGGTTAATGGTTTTTAGTTTTTCCAGAAGCTTTGGATATTTATTTATCTGCGGAAAGATTTTTTCAGCTGCAGCTCTTGTTTTTTTTATTAAATCAAAATCGGAAAAGCTGGCGATTTTGAGCATTTTTCGGCCGCTCTGCGCAGTTCCGTAGATTTCGCCCGGTCCTCTTAGTCTTAAATCAAGCTCTGCCAATTCGCTGCCTACATGATGTTTTTCCATTGCTTTTAATCTTTCCAATGTTTGCGGACTTTTCGATTCTGTAAAAAGCAAACAATATGATTGTTTATCTCCCCTGCCTACCCTTCCTCTTAACTGATGTAGTTGCGCCAGTCCGAAGCGTTCGGATGCTTCAATTATGATAATTGTTGCATTTGGAATATCTATTCCAACTTCAACCACCGGTGTTGCGACCAAAATGTCAGTTTTTCCGTCCCTAAATTTACTTAGCACTTCTTCTTTTTCTTTTGATTTTAGCTTACCATGCAAAAGTCCGAGTTTTAATTTTTTGAAAACTTTTTCTTTTAAATATTCAAATTCCGCGCTTGCAGCTTTGACCGTTTGCATAGTTTCCGATTCTTCAATAAAAGGACAGACGATAAATACTTGGCTTTTGGTATCTTTAATTTGCTTCTCAATCCAAGAATAGGCCGCTTCTCTTTTTTCCGCAGGAACCAGCCAAGTTTTGATTTGTCTTCTGCCATGCGGCATTTCATCTAAAATTGAGAGATCTAAATCTCCGTACAAAGTTAGCGCAATTGTCCGCGGAATTGGAGTAGCGGTCATGGTCAGAAGATGAGGATTTTTGCCTTTATTCCTGATTATTGCTCTTTGCTCTACTCCGAATCTTTGCTGTTCGTCAATTACAACCAACCCCAACTTATTAAAATTAATTCCTTTTTCCAAAACCGCATGGGTTCCCACCAAGACGTCAATTTTTAATTTTAAATTTTTAATTTTTAATTTTTTAGATCCCGTTGCTAATCCTACCTTTATTCCCAATGGAGATAAAAGTTTGGAAATTGTGGAATAGTGTTGCAGTGCCAGGATTTCTGTTGGAGCCATTAATACAGATTGAAATCCGTTCAGAAAACTTACGAACATTGCAATTGCCGAGACCACTGTTTTGCCTGATCCCACATCTCCTTCCAGCAGTCTATTCATGGGCTTTTTTTGGGAGAAATCTTTAAAGATTTCTCCAACCGCTCTTTTTTGCGCATTAGTCAGAATAAAAGGTAATTTGTCCCAGAATTCTTTTATTTTTTCCCTGAATTTGTCTATAGAATATGGATTTCCAATTAAATTTCTATTCCAGTTTTCTTTCCTCTCCAAGGATGAAAGCTGAAGCAGGAAGAGTTCGTCAAAGGACAGTCTTTCTTTTGATTTTACAGCATTTTCAAGCTTTTTTGGAAAATGTATTTGTTCAATAGCGTCATTTATCCCAATTAATGAGTGGTTATTTATAATTGAGTCAGGAAGATACTCAATAAACTGATCTTTGTTTTCTTCAATTAATTTATATACTTGTCTGCGCAGCCATTTAGAAGATATTCCCCGCGTCTGCGGATAAACGGGTACAAGTCTTCCCGTATGGATTGCCTGCGAATTGTTTAGAATTTCATATTCGGGAGATTGCATGACAATTTTCTTTAAAAACCAGTCTATTTTGCCCGAAAGAGCGATTTTATCATTCTTGCGAATAACGTTAACTAAATAAGGCTGATTAAACCATACGACCTCAATTGTTCCTGAATCATCTGCGATTTCGGCTTTTTGCAGTCTTTTGTAATTCTTCGTAAATTCATTGCTTATTTCTGAAACCCTGCCCTGAATAGTAACGACTTCTCCGGGTTGGACTCTGTTAATTTTCGAAACGAGGGAAAAATCATCATAGCGGGAGGGGATATGGTAGAGAAAATCTGCAAAAGTCTTAATTCCCAGTTTGTCCAGCCTTCGGGCATATAGTTTGAATATCCGTCCGGCAGTTGCAACAGACGTTTGCAGATTCATAAATTTAGCGAAGGGTTAATAAAGGAAGAATGGATGAAGCGACAAGCGCAATAGTGGCAATAGCGACAATAATTTTCCAAATCCAAGTATGCTTCCTAAACAAGTCCATAAAAATATTTTATCACAGAAATTTCTTTAATGCCAGAAGGCGCGGCGGTTTGTAAATACCATGGAAACCCCTTCTTTATTTGCTCTTTCGATTGACAGCTTGTCATTGATAGAGCCTCCCTGCTGAACTATTGCGGAAATTCCGCGGCGGGCTGCTAATTCCACGCTGTCAGCAAAAGGAAAGAAACTATCGCTTGCGAGAATAGCCCCTTTTGCAAACTTTCCGGCTTGTTCCAGGGCGATTTTGGTTGAACGGATGCGGGAGGTCTGTCCTGATCCGATCCCTCTTGTCATGGGTAATTTTTTATCAAGAACAATAATGGCGTTAGACCTAATTCTGGAAATAAATTTCCAGGCAACTTGCATTTGTTTCAACTCATGGCTTGGCGGTTTTTTCTTTGTTACGGTTTTCCAATCCTTAAACCCTTTTTCGATATCATTGTCTGCTGTTTGAGCAATAAATCCTCCGTTAACCCATTTGTAGTTCATGGTTTGAGATTTACAGTTCATGGCATTTCCGAAAGTATAGACCCCCATGCTTTTGCGAAGACGGCTTAAGTACTCAAGCGCGTCTTTTCTAATTTGCGGGACTGCGACAATGTCAATGTTTGAACGTTTTTCATCTTTGAATTTACCAATAATATGAGCTGTTTTTAAATCCATAGTTTTATTGAGAACAATAATGCCTCCAAATGCGGACTCGGGATCCGAATCAATAGCTCTTTTTAGGGATTCCCCTGCATCTTTGCCAAGAGCCAAACCGCAAGGACTATTATGTTTGATAACAACTGCTGCAGGTTCTTTGAATAATTCTACAGCCTCCAGCCCGGCATTTATATCTGTTAAATTAACATAGGAAAGCTCTCTTCCCCACTCCCTTTTAAGATTTTTCAAAGGGGATTTGGTGTTGGGAAGCGTATAAAATGCTGCTTTCTGATGCGGGTTTTCTCCGTATCTAAGGCTGATTGTCTTTCTTCCGGGAATAGTTAATTCGTCCGGAAATAGATCTTTTTCCATAAATTTTGCAATTTGGGAATCATAAAAAGATAAATGCGCAAATGCTTTTGCAGCAAGATCTCTTTGCGCGTCATGCCGAATACGCTTCGGGTACTTCGCTTGTTTCGGCATCTTTATTATCCTTAAAGCTTTCTCATAGTCATTTGGATTTACGACGACTATTACATGTTGATAATTTTTTCCCGCGGCCCGTATCATGGCTGGTCCGCCGACATCAATATTCTCAATAGTTTGTTGGGCCTCAAAGGGATAAAGATTGCAGACAACCATGTCGATTGGCTTGATTTTTAGATCTTTTGCTTGTTTTCTGTGGGAAGATTTTGTCCGATCAAAAAGAATACCCGATTCAATCTGAAAGCTGATTGTTTTCATTCTTCCGTCAAAACTTTCCGGATTTTTTGTTATCTCTTGAATCGGAATTACTTTAATATTATTCTCAAGAAGAATTTTCGCAGTGCCGCCGGTTGAAATAATTTTGTATCCAAGAGAAGATATTGATCGGGCAAAATCAACAATCCCTGTTTTATCATAAACGCTCAAAAGCGCGTATTTCATTTAATTTTTATCTTTACAAATTTTCTTTTTCCGACTTTGATAATAGAATTTTGCCTAACGGAAGGCTGTTCGTTTGGTTTTATAACTTTTCCGTCAATCGTTACCCCTTCCTGCTCAATTAATCTTTTTGCTTCGGATTTGCTTTTCGTAATTCCTGCATCTACCAACAAATTCAAAATATTCTGCGCAGGTTTTGGTTGAAGATATACTGGTATATCTTCAGGCATCTCGTGTTTTTGAATAGTTGTTTCAAAATTTTCTTTTGCTTCCAGAGCATTTTTTTCACCGTGTAATTGCGTAATGATAATTTTTGCCAATTCTTTCTTGATATCCATTGGGTTTTTTCCGGATTTGATTTTTTCAATTTCCCTAAAATTAATATTTGTTCCCAGAGTAAAGTATTGATCAACTAAATCATCGTTGACTGCTAAAATCTTTGCGTACATGTCGTAAGAATTATCGTCAAGCCAAATGGCATTG
>CAZRWL010000028.1:0-10807 GCA_964603935.1 uncultured Gammaproteobacteria bacterium
CATGAAGCCGCCATTAGAAAGAAGTTAGTGTCGGATATTTACGGGGACATACCGGGGGGTTATTTTTTTATTCTAAATCTTGTTTCTTCAGCGATAATGGTTGAGTTGGAAATGGAAGAAATATCCATCTTTTTTAGAAAATTATTCAGCACTCTTTTTATGTCGGAGGCTGTATAAAAATAAGGAATTTTAAGAATAATAATGCCTGCATTTTTCTGGGGAGGAAAATTAAGTATATTTGCAAAATCAAAATCACGAGTTATCAATGCTGCATTATGCTGTTTTGCCCACGAGATGATGTCATTATCTTGCGCGCTTTGCAGATTAATGTCTTTTACGTGGAGCGCTTCGTGAGGTTTTCCAAATAAATTCTTTGCCGAATAGGGCATATTGGCGTCAAGAAGAAATAGCATAATTTCTGGTTTCTTCTCCTTTTATCCATCCTGCAACATAGCGAAGTGCTGAAAGAATCTGCTCTTTTGTCAAACCATACTCTTGTTCAATGTCGTTAAAACCCATTCCTCCGGCAAGAGCTCCCAACACTTCTTCTACCGTGATTCTTGTGTTGGCAATTATAGGCTTGCCAAATCTAATTTTTGGATCAATAACTATAGTTTTTTTCATACTTTTATTCTATCAAGCGCTAGGGAAAAATCAAGGGCTAGTTGCGAGGAGTTGGCTAATTTCGTAAGCAAGCGGAATTATCTGAGGAAGAAGAATTGGTAGATTACCAAAGCTAAAGCGGAGAAAGTGATAAGGGTTGAAATAGCATGGGGGATTTGTATTCCGTTTTTTCCAACTAATTCTTTGAAAAAAGAATGATCATAGTTTTTCGGGTCGGAGATTTTTTCCCCGCGCAAAACCTGCATCGGCGTTGTCAGAAGACAAACCATTCTGAATTTCTTCGTCCAGGGCATTAGCAGCAATCCCCAAAGAACTTGATGACCTACAACCGCAATAGTTAAGTAAAAATGAAAAGTGACTTTATTCTGCCAAAGTGAGGAGGGCACCAGAAAAAGTCCGAGCCACAATGATCCGACCAGAAAATGTATCCAAAAAAGAACATCCGCAAGCAGCAATTTCGTTCTCATAGACTATAATCGCTATAACCATTATAATAGTAATAGTTGTTATTAACAACGGGAATGAGGATTATATTGGTTTCGCCGTATGCTTTTGGCAAAGAGCCCGGCGGAGTTAAGGAATTTATTTTGGGATTAAAATCCCAGCTTGTTAGAAAAGGCCATAATGTTTGGGTGGTTGCTCCGGGATCAAAGGATGCCCAAAAAAATGGCCTTGTTGATTTTGTTTTAGGCCGGCCTTTCGGACTTTCAACAGATCAGACCAAATTGACAGGAAGCTTTTCCCGTAAGAAAACCGCTAGAGAAATACTTGAAAAAGTTAAACCGGATATTATCGTGATTCATGAGCCTTTGGTTCCGACCATCGGACATACAATAATTTCTACGGTTCTCAAAAGAGAAGTCAAGTCTCGCCCTGTGATTGTCGGCCAATTTCACGCCAGACGCGATGGTTTGGGCTTCAGAATTAAGGCAATTGAATTTATTGGCAAACACATTATCCGAAGACCGCAGCTAAGACGCGGTTTTGCTTTCAGTCCTGGATACATCTCAACTATTATGAACGGTTTGGACGCAAGAATCGCGGTTTCTCAAGCTGTTAAAGAATTTTGGCAGAAAAAATATCAGGGAGATTATAAAGTTATTTATAACGGAATAGATACACAGGAGCTGAGGGTTGAGGGTAAGAGGGTAGAGGGTTGGAATGGTCAGGGAGGGAAAACAATTCTTTTTGCGGGGAGACATGATGAGAGGAAAGGAATAGATGATTTAATCAATGCGTTCAATTTATTGGTTCATTCGGCAAATCAGGATTTACCCCGATTCAATCGGGGTTTAAGGCTTAAAATTACAGGAGAAGGGGAGATGACGGGGAAATTAAAGGAATTGGTAAAAGAGCTGGGTTTGGAAACGCTCGTTGAATTTGTCGGAGTTTTGTCCCGCGCGGAATTAATAAAAACATACAGGACTTCAGATTTATTAGTTGCGCCGTCAATAGATGGGGAGGGATTTAATCGGACAATTGCAGAAGCCAGAGCATGCGGGACACTGGTGGTTTGTACGGATATTGAAGGACAAAGGGAGGCAATCGGCAAAGAATTGTCTGTCTTTATGGCGATTCCCCAAAACCCGCAAAATTTAGCAAAACAAATCAAAGCGGTTTTAGATTTACCCGAATCCAAAAAGCAGGAAATAAGAAAACTGGGCAGAGAAGAAGTGAAATCCCGTTTTGACTGGGAAACCATCGCTCAAGAGCACATCAATTTTTACAAAAGTTTGCTTGACAAACACAGCTGACGCTTATACCATGATAATGTGTTTGGAATTTTCAGCAAAAATCGTGATTTAATTTCAACTCTTCCCCGCAGAAAACTTATTTTTATTATATTTTCCTTAATCCTTCTTTTGACAGTTCCCTTGACAGTTTTCGTAGCCCAACAGCAGCAGCAGACCAAACAGCACGCTTCAGGTTTTGAAGAGACTGCGGATTTAACTCAAAATACAGATGGAAATTTAAGTCAGGCAAGTAATCCTCAAGGCTGTGGAGATAAATGCGCGGAGGAACCTCCGCCTCCCTCCGGAATTATAACAATAAATTATTGCAGCCAGCCATTGACAGTTCCAAAGAGTGAGGTATCTGATACGTACACATCTTATCGAAATGTCAAGAACAATAAGGACGGAAAAGATAACAGGTATTTTGTTTATGTTTCAAAAGATAATTTGGACCCGGTTAAAATTAAAGTAGGCAATGTCGGAGATGTTACCGTAGAGCAATTAGCCGGCGAACCTGTTTCTTTTGACGGAAACAATTTAACAATTGTAGATAGCGGAGCTTTTGCAATTCACGCAAATCCAGGAAAAAAATCAGCTGTAGGTCCGTGTATTCTTGGCGCATTCTGCAGTTACAATGACTTAACTCTAAAAGCAGAAAGTGCCAAAAGCAGAATATACCCATCCGATAACTGCGCGCAGTTAAGCAGTTCAATGTCTTACGAAATAGCGAAGGAATCTGCAGATGGGGATGGCGGAACGGGCAAGGGCTTACTGTATGCGGCGTATTATAGCATGCTGCACGCAACCATTAAGGCAGAAGCGAATGTTATAGGAAACGCAAAGCTGGAAAATCCTCTGCCTGTCGGTCAGGAAATAAATATTAGAATAGTCGCAAGGGCAGGAGAGGATCCTGTGCCTTTGATTGTTGGTGAAGAATATGGCAGGGGATCAATTGCTGCAGTTGTTTATACTGAAGGAGGAGAAGTTCAGCGCCCTTTGGAATTTGCACGAAACCTTAAAGCATTACCTACTCCAGAGGCTAAAATTTATGCAATCAATCAATGGATTCATGAAAATGGTGTTTATCCAACAAGAAAAGTTGTAGATCAAATGCAATCGGACATGGATCCGTCAGGTAAGCCAAATCAATTCAAGAACCCAGCCTTAGCGAAATATGGGTCTAAATTTTTGGGGATTAATGATGTTGCTACTTTTTTGCCTGCTGAAGAAACTCTTACGAATATAATGAGCAACAAGTTAGCCGATGGCAGATTTTTCTGCATATGCAGAGATGTTGCTTTGCTAGCTACTGCAATGGCAAGGCAGGCAGGGATTTCGGCATGGCCCAATGGTGGTTATAAACAAGTCCTTAACTACAGTGCGGGTAAATTGGAAGCTAAGGGCGGACACGAATGGGTTCAATATGTGGATAATGGGCAAATCATAAATTGGGATCCGACTATAGCCTTAAGCAGCGACATATTCGAAACCAATAAGAACTTTGATCCTTCCCTTCCTGTCAAAGCAGCAAATTACAGTATTCAAGAGTATACGCCAGATGTGCCTGTTCCCTATACGAGGGCAGGAAGAATGAGAATTGGCATGTTTAATGCGGTAGGAGAAAGAGCTGAATTGACAGCTCCATTTGATGCGAGCCGAGTTGGCTTGAGTGAAAGTAATTTAACGGGTGATATAACCTACGAGTTAAGTCTTACATTATCAGATTCAGGGAAAATACCTGTTATAGTGATGGCTAATGGAGGCGAATCTTTAGGTAGTTCTTTTGGATATTCTGTTTTTACCGACTCAAAAGCGCCTATTATTATTGATACTGGCAAGAAGCTTATTCCTGTTAATGAATATCTTTTTCCAAAGAAAACTCTAAACGCTATAAATACCTACAACGATTATTTATCAAATTTTTTCAAAAATCCTCCGAATAATGCTTTAGAGCTCTTGAGGGAACAGCAAAATAGGATAAGACAGCTTAGGAGCGCTATTGATGACTTGAATTCAAAGCCTATCAATGAAGATATTGCTTCTCTTGAAAAAGCTCTAAAAAAAATAAAAGAGAGATTGGGAATACTAAGCTCGGAAAAGACAGTCTCCGTAGTTCATGATACCTTAGCAATTGCGGAAAACCCGCCTCCGGAGGTGAAAGGTAAATTAAAAAGTTTTAAACAGCTAAAGCAAGAAAAAGTTTTTTCAAAAGGAGTTGGTGGTGTTACAAGCGGCCTTGGATTAATTTTGGGCAGCGCAATAGCAGTAGATTTGGCAAATACTCTTGATAATGGATATTTACTGATGGTAGCAAAAGCAACAAATACAGTTGGTATTGCTCAACTGATTTGGACGGGAGGGAAAACTGTTGCCCAGGTTTCAATGGCAACCAGAACAGCTTTCGTTGCCAAACAAGGAGCTTCTTTAGCCGTCGGATCCGCAGCAGGAGCCGTTGCGGGAGGCGCTGCTTTGGGAGGAGCGGCTGCAAGTCTTGGTCAGGGGTTGGTAATTTCTTCAGTAGCAACCGCAATGGGAACAACTTTTTATTGCGCTGCAAACCCGAAATCCAGCATGTGCGGATGCCGTATCAGCGGAGAATATGGGGAAGGTAGATTGATGCTTGAATTGCAAAAATATGACGTATCCAAAGGAGACAAGGTTAAATACAGAATATTAGGATTTGAAAATTGCCCAACGCATGTTGGTTTGGAGGCAGTTTTTGGCATAGTTAATCTGGCAAATGCGAGGGCTCCGGAACCCAAATTAACAACAGGTAAAGACGGTAACAGTCCTAATCCCATTGGAGGGCAAGGCGCACAGTGCAAATGGCAGCCTGACGGAAGATGGTGTTTGGGAGAATTTCCTGCAAATTTAGATAAAGGAAGTTACAAGCTTACGATATTGCAGCCACAAATATTGGTTAATTCCGATAGTCCATTATACCTATATCCTCACGATACTGGCCAGGTATTAAATGTGGACGGAGGAGGCAATGTATTAGTGAAGCTTGTTCCCAGCTCAACTGCTACTCCGAAACTAACTCTATCTCCAAATCGAATACTTACCGTTACTCCAATTCCCGATCCTCAATCTATCTACAATCAGTGTCTTAAGCTTTGCGATCAGGGAGATTTGATTGCTTCAGAATCTTTTGATAAGCCCGCCTGTGTTCAAAACTGCAATAGCGGTAACAGTCAGTACGGGAAGCCTGGAACGCTTCGTATAAATAGTCCAACTCCTACTCTTACCTCTTTCCCAATCGTTGCTCCTCTTACCTCCGCAGCCTGCTTTGAAAAATGCATAGACGAAATTGCGGATGTAAATAGCTGCAATCTTCAGTGTCAAATACCAACTCCTACTTTGGTGTCTGCGCCAAGAATTCAAACATCAATTCCTACTTCCATTCCAACCGTTATTTCTCAGACTCAACTTTCTGCTTGCCAATCTTCCCTGGGAGTTGCGGATGTTAATGCTGATGGGGGAGTTGACATGAGTGATTTTAACCAACAAAGAGACTGCGCGAAAACCAATCAAATATCCGAGCGGGAATTCCAGGATTGGATTTACGGCAAATGGCAGCCGGCTTTTTCCAGCCAATAATTTAATCTATGTGGAATAATTTAAGCAGATTTAAAAGAATTTTGATAATACTGGCAATAGTTGCTTCTTTGGTTGTTATTCCTTTGACAATTTTCCAAGCATTAACACAGCAGAGCTTGCAACAGAAAGCATCGGGAAACAATCTTATTTTGGGAGCCTATCCAAACACAGGAGTTTACAATGTCAACGATTCAGTCAGCGTCAGCATTTCTTTAACCAACACGCAAAAAGACATCTCGGGAGTTGATTTTATCATTAACTATGATCCCAATATCCTGCAGTTTAATAATTTCATCGTAACAAATCCCGGCTTTACTACAATTATTAACCCCAATTCTTCAAAAACCTTGGGAAAAATACACTACGCGGGTGTTAATACCAGCACCAAATCTTCTGAAAATACTTCCCAATTTGACATAGGAACTGTGAGCTTTATAAGTATTAAAACAACAGGAAATGATAATGTTACAGGACTTTCCTTTGCAAACCCAATTATTACCGCTGGAAATTACAACAGTCCACTGCCAATAACCCAAAGTGTATGGCAATACACAATTAAATCTTCATCCTTACCATTTTCTCAATCTCCGCCAACAGGAAATGTTTCAACCCCGACAACTTTAACTCCAACAACTGTAATTTTTGCTCCGACACTTATTCCAACCGCAACTTCTATTTCTCTGCCAACCCCAACGTCTGTTCCAGCCGCATCATCGTCGGACGCAGACTACAATACCTGCGTTGCTATTTGCAACAGAAATGCCGCGGCTGATCCCGAGACATTCAGCGGTTATGCCTGCGTCCAGGACTGCAATACCCAATATGGAAGATAGGATTTTAGGAGTGGAATTTAATTATCTTCCGGTAGCGCCAAATGGTGCTCAATTCTTCTGACTCTCCTATGCAGTTTGACATCTGCTTCGTCATAGTTCTTTACGATAATATCTACGGTCGTTCTAAGATATCGAAGATCTTTTCTAATCGGCTTTAGCTTGGAATCTAATTTTTCGTCGATGACCTGTCCTGCTAGACTTAGTTCTTCTCTAATGGGTTTTAGTTTAGACTCCAATTTTTCCTCTACGATTATATCAACTTCTTCATGTACGACACCTCTAATTTGATTTAAGTCGGTTTTTGTTAACATAGGATTTTATTATTTACAAATTTAGAATCTTTTTCAAGATGACAAACTATGTCAAGAACTTAGTTAAATTTCCAATTTTATCCCGGGGGACATGGTGGATTTGAGGGTTACGTTGCGGATTTTTTCTTTTTTGATTGCTTCAATTAGGGCGTTGATATTTTCAGAAAGTTTTTTGGCTCCGAAGGACATTTTTCCAACAGTCAGGTGCATAATCGGAGCTTTTAGCTCGGTCCGGAAATTAACCTGGCCTTTCTTGAAATTTTCAGCTGCTTTTTCAGGGTCTTTTACCAAGGTCGCATTTTTCGGATTGGGCATCAATCCTTTGGGGCCTAAAATTTTGGCAACCCGGGCTAATTTTGGCATCATTGCGGGCGCAGCCAGCAGGATATCGAAATCTATTTTACCGAGAGCTACTTTTGCCAGCAAATCATCATCCGCAATCGCAACTCTTATTTGTTTTCCTGTTCCGTGGGGGAGAGTGATGTTGCCGGAAATGCCGGTTTCGATTGTATTGATGTGCAGTTCAACTGTTTCATCAAATTTGGATCTGATTAATTTTTCCAGAAGCGCAAGCCCTTCAGGCAGGGAATATTGTTTGTTTCTATCCAGAGTTTTGGCAATGGCAATATAGCTTTTGGAATGAGGAGCTTGTTTTGCCTTTTTCGAAGTTTCGGTTTTTTTAACTTTTTCGCCAGCTGGCGAATTCTTTTTTTCTTCTGTTTCTTTTTCTGGGAGTTTAATCTTAGCTAATTCTTCCTCTGAGGGACCAACGGAAACTATACGTTCTCCGCCTTTTGCGCCCTTAACGACCTGCCTGTCGGCAGACAGGGCTTTTTTTTCCTTGGCTTTAACTTTGGATTGTTCTTTTTGTTTTTTCTCCAGGCTTTCATCGCCCAGAGTTCTTACCTTTACTTTTCCCATATCTTTTTATGCATTTGTCATGCCGAATTTATTTCGGCATCTCCCACCTTAAGGTAAGGAGATCCTGAAACAAGTTCAGGATGACACAGAATAATAGTTTATTTAATTTCTACTCCCATACTTCTTGCTGTTCCGGCTACTTGCAATGCAGCAGCCTGCAAATCACTTGTATTCAAGTCTTCCATTTTTGCTTTGGCGATTTCCTCGGCCTGCGCTTTGGTCAAAGACGCGACAATTTCCTTGCCCGGCTTGCCTGAGCCTTTTCCCTTTTTCATAGCTTTTTTAATCATTTCCGCAACCGGAGGCTGTTTGGTAATAAAAGAAAAAGTTCTGTCTGTATAAACAGTTATGACTGCCGGAATAATTGTGCCTTTTTGTTTTTCCGTTTTGGCATTAAATGCTTTCACGAATTCCATGATAGGCAATCCATGCTGTCCCAAAGCAGGGCCAACCGGAGGCGCAGGCGTAGCCTCTCCTGCTTTGATATTTAATTTTATAATTGTTTTTACTTTTTTAGCTGCCATAACTTTTTCAAAGTAATACTACCAATTCTCAAATACTACCAATTTCAAATTATATATTCTGGATTGGGTTATTTGACATTGATTTGTTTATTTGCATATTGGGTTATTTGTTTATTCTAGAGCTTGGCAACCTGAAGGAAGTCAAGCTCAACAGGTGTTTCTCTCCCAAAGATAGAAACCAGCACCTTCAGTTTTCCTTTGGTTTCGTCAATTTCATCAACTGCTCCCAGGAAATCTGCAAAAGGTCCGTCAACAATTTTCACAGCTTCGCCTTTGACAAACGCTGTTTTGTAAAGAGGTTCTTCCAGCTTCATGAATTTCTTAATCGCTTCAACTTCTTTTTCGGAAATCGGAGTCGGTTTATTTCCTGCGCCGATAAAAGCTGTAACTCCCTGAGTGGTTCGAACCAAAAGCCAGGACTCATCATCCAAAACCATACGGATCAAGACATAGCCCGGAAAGATTTTTTCCTTGACTGTTTCTTTTTTGCCCTGAGAGACCTTGATTGTATTGCGGGTTGGAACAATAATGTCAAAAATCCTGGTTTCAAATCCCAGACTCTGGATTCTCTGCGCGAGATTCTTTTTGACTTTATTTTCATGCCCCGAATAGGTGTGGACGATATACCACTTGCCAAGTTCTGCAACCGGCTTTGGCTCCAATGTTTCTTCTAATGTTGGCGTGCTTTGCGTATCCATAATTCTTTTCCATGTCATCCTGAACTCGTTTCAGGATCTCCTTACCTTAAGGTGGGAGATGCTGAAATAAATTCAGCATGACAATAATAATTTTACTTCACTACTGTTCCTATAATTTTAACAAAGATAAAATCCAGTCCTCCTAAAAATAATCCGACAAGCAAGCTTACCGCTATAACGACGAAGGTTAATCTGATAACTTCCTGCCGTGTCGGCCAGACAACTTTCTTAAGTTCATCTTTGGTTTCTCTTAGAAAAACAGCGGGTGTTGCCATACATTTTCTTCGTGTCATCCCGAATTTATTTCGGGATCTCCTGCCCGCAGGCAGATTGTCTTTCGATTGAATGAGATGCTGAAACAAGTTCAGCATGACAAAGAACGATTTTTATTTTACCAAATCTCCATTGACATGTAAAGGGGAGAAGGGTAAAATTAGGGAACCAGTCAATGTCATTCCGAACTTGTTTCGGAATCTCACTCCAGAAAAATGGAGCGAGATGCTGAAATAAATTCAGCATGACAACTAAATTATGAATAGAATTCGTAAAGCAGTCATTCCGGCTGCGGGGTTTGGAACTCGATTTCTTCCCCAAACCAAAGCCATGCCCAAGGAAATGCTTCCCATTGTTGACAAGCCGGTTATCCAATACGTGGTTGAAGAATTGGTGGACGCGGGGATAACAGATATTATTCTGGTTACGGGTTACCACAAAAGAACCATTGAAGACCATTTTGACGCAGCGAACCTTGATCTTATAAAAAATCTGGAAATGGGCGGGGAGAAGAAGCAGCCTCTTTTGGAAGAAGTTCAGAAAATTTCCTCAATGGCAAATTTTATCTATGTCAGGCAAAAAGGTCCTTACGGCAACGGAACACCCCTTCTTAACGTGAGGCATTTGATAGGGGATGAACCTTTTATTTATTCATTCAGCGATGATTTTATAATCTCCAAACCCAAAAGCCGCTTTAGGCAAATGATAGAACTTTATGAGGAGTTTGGTTGCTCTATTCTTGCGTCGGTGCGCGCTGCAAAAGATGAAGATTACGACAGATACGGATTTGCCGGAGGAAAAGAAATAAGGCCGGGCATTATAGATGCAGACAAAATTATGGAAAAACCGGGCAAAAGCGCAGCCCCTTCGGATCTGGCCAATGTTTCAAGCACTCTTCTTACGCCTGACATTTTCCAATATTTGAATAAAGCGCAGGAAAATCTTAATGAAGGAGAGGAACTTTATTACAACGATGCCTTGAAGCTGATGCTTGAAGACGGCAAAAAAGTGATTGCTGCGGAAATAAAAGACGGGAAATATTACGACACGGGCAACAAGCTTGAATATATGAAAACAGTGGTGGAGATGGCTTTGGAACACAAAGACGTGAATGGAGAATTCCGCAAGTTCCTAAAAGACCTCAAGCTGTAACTAATTTTTAATTTAAAATTTTTAATTTTTAATCAAATCTAAATGACTTAATTTTAAAGCATTAAAACATTAAGAATTCATTTTAAATTTAAAATTAAGAATTTAAAATTATCCTACTTTTTGATGAAAAAAACTTTT
>CAZRWL010000029.1:0-10519 GCA_964603935.1 uncultured Gammaproteobacteria bacterium
TTTCACGTCCATATTTTAATCCTTGAAATGTCGGATTTCTACGGAGAATATTGCGTCCTCTTGACATTGCTTTCTCTTTTTGCAACTATATTAATATAGTTCAATAGTCATAATGAATTTATTGGTACGTCATAAAAGAACCGCAGGAATTTTACTAGGTCTTGTTCTTCTTCTGGCAGTTCCCCTTACGATCTTTGTCGCCCAGCAAAAGCAGGAAACAAGGTCAAGAGCATCCGGCATAAATCCCAATAACAATCTATCCTTTTACTCAAAAACATACAGCCAGCTTCTTGCGGAAAAAGCCATTGAGCCGGCAAGGGAAATATTGGAAGTATCTTTGTTTTACGATGAATCAAAAAATCCTCAAGTTCAAATTACGGATTTAAGGAAGCTTAACGGATACGCCCCTTACCGTTCTCAGGAATTATCGGAAAATGCGTACGCAATAAAAGTTCTCGACAGTCAAAATCAAGTTCTTGAAACATTAAGATTCGCTACGCCAAACAAATCCATTGGCGAATCTTTTTCAACCGATGGGAAAATAGAAGACGATGGAAAAAAAATAGAAGGACAAGTCATCGCTTCAGCGCAAATTGCCTTTACCCAAACTATTGATTGGCATTCAAAAGCCTCTACCATACAGCTCATAAGCCCTAAGGGCAATATTGCATCCTCTCAATCACTAATCAATATACCAAAGATTAACAACAGGGCTAACTTTAGAGTTATCAACGGAGCAGACGTTGTCCTATTTCAAAAAACAGGAGGAACAATCAAACTAAACATGAATAATCCCATCTTGGGCTTCAAAAAGGCGTTTGCGCAGGAACAACCGGCAAAAAAAGTAAATATAGCAATTGTTAAAGATGCGTCTGTCCGACAAAACAACTTTGATGATTATATAAAAAAAATTAGCAGCTATTTTTTTAGCGTTGAGCCCTTCCACGCAAGAGCTTCTCAAATAAATTTTGTTCCTATTGATACTATCGAAAACTTAGGATGCCTTTACAATCCGTCTTCCGGTGAACAATATTTAGCATGCAATATTCAATCAATAAACCGGCAAATGAATAACAACAGCATTCCCCATGATGCAACTATTATAATCACAGATTTACCTATACCGTACGGGGGGGTACAGGGAAACGCTGTTTATAACAGCCACGGCATTGTTAATGTCCGGGACATAGACAACGCAAATGTTTTGGGGTATGTTTTTACCCACGAATTGGGACATGCGCTTTTTGAGCTTCGCGACGAATATAGCCCCTTAGGCGGAGGAAACTTGACTGATCCAGATTATTTAGGCATTAACTGTTACAATGGCGGAAAACCCAATGGAAAATGGGGCAATTTGGTTGCAATCAATGATTATCAAAAAGGATGCTGGCATGAAAATGCATACGCTCCGGGAAAAGGCGGTATAATGCAAAACTATTCATACATATTTAACTCCGTTTCGCAAACAGCAATCAACAAAAAAATAGATGAAATTGCGGGAAAGCTTACTCAAGATACAACTCCTCCCAAAATCAATGCGCTTGACACCCGTCAAGAGGAAAATGAATTTCAGGAATTTATTACTGTACGGCTGGAGGCAACGGATAATTCAGGCGTTGCCTGGGTGCAATGGCGGATAAACAATGAGTTCTTAACAACTTCTTATCGTAAAGCCGGCGATTCTTCGTATGCATATACGTTTATCTTCGACAAAAAGACAGCGCCAACGCAGGAAGAGAAAGATTACTCCGTGCAGGCTGCAGCATACGATATTGCAGACAATATGACAAAATCGGAGAAATTAAATGTCGGCAGAAAATCCGGCAAGAATACTCCCACTCCTACTCCTTCCCTTGCTCCAGCAGCCATCCCGGGAGACTATGACAGAAATGGTTGCATATCTATAGATGATTACAATAAATGGGAGACCGACTATAGAAGCGAAAAAGTACCGGCAGCAACTATTGACATTTACAACGAATGGAGCTACGCTTATACTAAAGAACAAAATCTTTGTAAATAAGATAGCTTTTATAAAAAGATGAGATTTTTGACTAGTTTCAATTCAAAGTTTAAAATCCTGCTGTTTATGCTTATACTTTTGATAACATTTCCCGTAACTATTGCTAATGGAAAATATCAATCACAAGCAGGAACCGAAAGAAAGATATCTATAGTTTTATCTCCCGTTCCCAACCAAAAACAATCTTTCTACGTTGATTTAGAAAATGATTCTAATATGTCTTTGATAATAAAATCTGTAGAAATTATCTTGAAACTGCCCCAGGGAGTTACCACAACAATAACCCAAGCTCTTGAGAAGTATTCCGGAAACTTTAACAATCTTCAAACACGATCCGGATTTTCCTATTTCGGAAGCAATACAACAATAGACTCAAATAAAACCTTAAGACTTGCAGTTATCACGACTCAATCATCAAACAATTCTAGTTACGAAGTGAGTGTCGAAAAAGCCACTATTGGTTATTTCGATTCTGATGTTCCATCTGTAGTTTATGGTTCACCCTCCATAACGCTAAACAAATCCACCCCCACCCTCAGCCCATACGCTCAATGCCTCAAGTTTTGTGAACAAAGGAACATTTTTGAAGCTTATTCCTCTGATGATTCTCCCTCCTCCGACAGATTTGATTTAGATACTTGCAGACAAGATTGCTCGAATAATCCTTTAACAACATCTTCAACGCCTACCCCAACCTCAACCCCAAAACCCTCACCAATTCCCACTTCACAGAAAAATCCCGCAGTTATCCAAAAAGGGTCTGGCGGATATTGCGACAGCGGCAATAATAAATGCCTGAAAGATCTTGTATGCGCCAACAGCAAATGCTCTGTACCCACCCCCACCCCCATTCCTCCCACTCCCGCTTCCGCAGCAAACAAGACCTGCCCTAGCGAAGCTTCCTGCAGGGACAGGTGCACAAGAGGTTTTACTAAAGTGGAAGGCAGCTGCACTCTTGAGGATGTAGACAGCGAATACTCAGGAGTATGTTGTGTTAAAGCCACTCTAACCGCAACCAACACCCCTACCCCGACAGCAACTCCTACCACTGTTCAAGCCACCCCTACCCCTACTACTCAACCCAACAACTGCTTTTATGATCCAAGGGAAGCAGACTTTGATAACAGCGGAACAGTTGACATAAAAGACTTTAATAAAGTTAGAGACTGCCTCGTAAACTCCCCATACTATGAAAACACTGGAGACAAAAAAATCTTCCTCGTAGAAGAATTTATGGATTGGGTAAAACTCGTATGGAAGCCTGCTTTTTTAGAAACTTTAAGAAAATAAATTATGAAAAATAAATTGGCAAGTTTAATAAACATCTGGAACAGCATAAGCAAAAGAAACAAAATCTTGATAATTACCATGCTGGTTATGCTTCTTGTTGTTGTGCCTTTGACCATTATCCAGTCTTTAACTCAACAGGAAACCCGCCAAAGAGCGGGTGGGGGCAACCCTTTAATCCTAACAGCTTCTTCCACTAAATCCTCTTATAATATTGACGAAGAATTCAATACGAATATAGCATTAGAAAACCCTGATAGGAAAGATGTATCGGCAGTAGATTTTACCGTTACATACGATTCGGATACCTTGAGCTTAATTGAATTCGATACTGAAGGCGCCTATTTTTTTCCTATTGTAAAAGATACTCAAACGCTAGGTTCCACTCACTTGGTCGGAATTCAAATGTCAACACTAAACGATACTTTTCTAAAAGCGCCGGCTCTGCTTAGAATAGGCTCTATAACATTTAAGGTTATCAAGAAAACAACCGGCAATATTGAAATATCTTTTAAGGATTCCATGATCACCGCAAGCCAACAGCCTGATGAGATTAAGCCCAATACAACGCCTCAAATATTGTCAATCAACGCTGACTTCAAAAACCCATGGGAAACTCCCGCCCCTACCCCTACGACCAGACCATCATCGCCAGCAGGGAGTTGCAGTGCAACCAACATAAGCAAAGAATCCAGGCCGTCATGCAACATTACCAATTTTGAAGCATCGCCAGGCTGTAAAATTATTGGATTTGGTTCTCTTGACGACTGCGCCGGTAACCAAAGCGGCCTATGCTATTCAACCGGAGATTCCGAACCCAGCAATTGCGCTATTGCCTCTCCCCTTTAATCCTTAACTAAAAAATAAATTTCAAGCCGTATCACAAATATCACAATCATGAACCTCTTATCAATTAGCCCCTTTGCAAGCTTTTTTCTGTTATGTTACAATGCAGGCCATATGAAAGAAAGAAAAGACGGGCCGTCAAGAGTGGATGGTTTTATGTCGGATTTTTTGTCCAAAAGCAATGACAATGCTTCTAAATTAGCCAAAGACAGAGAGGAGAGCGGTCAATTCGGATATTTCAAAACTTACCTATACAACCTGGACAGTTTCCAATTCACCCAGTTGTGGGGGAAAATTTTATCTAGTCTGGCGCAAGACCAATGGAACCAAGACCAACGGGAGACAGCTTTGCTGGCTCTGGCAACCTATCCAAAAGGCTGGCTTTCATCATACAATGCTTCGGAACTTGCCGAGCAATACCTGCAAGTTCTTGGACAACAAAACGAGAAACATCATCCATATGAAATTGTAGAAAATTTATTCGACGCGGGGAGAATTTTGTTTCCGGGTTTGCCGTTGAAAAAAGAAGACAAACAAAATATGCTTTTGGAAATGGAAAGAGTAAATGCTTACTTCTCAAACGATAAATTAACGCATGAAGGATTGACTGAAAAAATAACTGAATTTTCAGAAACAACAACTTCGGTTAGCCCGGATACACGCGCAATACGTCCAAGCAGGCCTGCGCCCGATTTCTCGCCACCACCCGAGCGAATCATGCAACCACCTCATCAGCGTACCAAATTTAAACCACTAAGAACAATTTAGTCCTATAATTATCTCTTTCCCCAACTTATCCACATTTTTCCCCTTTTAAAAAAGTAAATATAGTATTTCTACTGCATTTTTGTAACAAATTTGCTTATTTTCCGTTTCCATATTTAGACGCAATAGAAGGAGGTGATTAAATGAAAAACTTAATATTTCTTTCAATGTTTAGTCTATTCTTGCTAATAGCGTTGCCGTCAATCGTGTCAGCGCACAGCGAAAATAGCGGAAGCGGAAGCAGCGGAAGCGATGAGGTAAAAATCGAGATAGAAGCTGTTGAAGACGCAGATGAGGAAATCGCAGGCGCAACCGCGACATTCGAAATAACAGGTGCTGTAACAGCTATGACGGAAGACACTTTGACCGTAGCTGGAGAAACTATAACCGTAGACCCAACCATGGTACCGGAATTTGAGCAAAAAGGAACACCGGAAGTAGATGACATGGTTAAGGTTGAAGGGGTAATAGTAGACGGAACCATGTTAGCGGAAGAACTTGAAGTAATATAAACCAGATAAGGTTATACTTCAAGTAAGACACGCCTCCGAAGCAGCCGAAAAGGAGCTTCGGAGGTTTTTGTATTATTTAAAGACTATTTAAGTTCAACCGTAGCACCGGCTGTAGTTAATTTAACTTTCGCTTCCTCGGCTGTTTTTTTGTTAACCTGCGTCATTACTTCTTTTGGCGCCTGATCTACCAAATCCTTTGCTTCTTTGAGTCCCAAAGTTGGAACTAATTCACGCAAAGCTTTGATAACCTGAATTTTTTGCGCGCCTCCATTGGCGATAACAACATTGAATACTGTCTGCTCTTCTTTAGGTTCTGCGCTTGCCGCTCCCGCTGCCGGTGCTGCTGCGACCATTGCTTGAGCTGAAACGCCGAATTTTTCCTCCAATGCTTTCACCAAATCGGAAAGCTCCAAAACAGACATTTCTTCAACTTGTTTTAATAATTCTTCTTTTGTTAATTTTGCCATATATATCACCCCCTTAATATAGACGGTAGATGATAGAGGATTGAAAGTAGATATTTGAAGGTTGAAGTTAGAAAGTAGATAAAAAAATCCATCTTCTACCTTCTATTTTCAAAATACCATCCTCTACTTTCTATCTTCTATCGTCAAGATTTCTTGATTTCAATTGCTTTTAGTGTCATGACAAGCTTCTGCATATTCCAATTCAGCGCGCGGTGCAATCCGAAAATCGGTGATTTTAATCCTACAGCTAATTGTGTAAGCAGAACCTCCCTTGTTGGAAGGGTGGAAAGTTTTAATAACTGCTCGCCGGTCATTTGAGCGCCGTCCAGAATTCCGAATTTGATTGTAGGAAGACTTAATTCCTTGATCATTTTTGCCAGCGCTTTCAAAGGCATTACGGGATCTCCGTACAAAAAGAGAGTGGCAGTGGCATCCTTTAAAGAATTTTCAATTTTCAATTTACAATTTTCCATTGCTTTTAGGATTAGGCTGTTTTTTGTAGCGACAAAATCCGCATCCAAAGTCTTAACTGCTTTTTTAAGACCTTCAAGCTGTTTGTGGGTCAAACCCTGATAGCCGGTGAAAACAAAACCCTTCGCGCGATTAACTTTTTCAGCCAATTCCGCAACTATTTTCTCTTTTTTAGCCCTGTTAGGACTTACTCTTTTATTATCCATAAATTTTAAATAAAAAACACTCCTAAGAGTGTTCAGGTAGAACCTCGGCAAGACTTATTTTTCCGCTTGCTGTCTTAGGTCTCAATATATTATCATAACTTATTTTAATATGCAAGAGTTTTTTGCCTCTTGACAAAGGTTGCTATACTTTGCTATCTTCTAACCACATAACAATTATAATGATTATAAAAGTTATACTCTTAAGCGTATGATTAATCAAACAATATCAATAGACAATCTTCCCGATCTTCTCACTGTCCGCGAAGTCGCGCAAATTCTCAGGGTCTCCCCTCTCACCATCAAAAGATGGGGCAAAAGAGGAAAGTTACCCGCAATCAGAATCAACTCAAGAGGCGACAGACGCTACAAAAAAGAAGCAGTCCTCTGGCTGCTTGGTATTCAACCAAAAGTGTAGTAGGATTCGTACAGCGCGGTTATTTCCGTAGCAGATAGGGCGCGGTTGCAGCAATTTGCATTCCTTGAGTTCCGCAAGGCCTCGCCTTGCGGAACATATTCTCATTCTTCCTCCAAGGCAATTTCTTGCGAAAACTGGCCATCATCACTTTGCTTAACAAAACTTTCGTAAGAAAGATTAGGATTTGTTTGACCGAAGTACGATAAAATTTCTTCGGGATGAACCCATGCAGTTTTTCTCTGACCAAGATATTCAGGATACGAGCACGGTTGCTTTTCCCGCAAGGCCTCGCCTTGCGGAACTAACGCTTGCCTATGAATGTAACGGGAAAGATGCAAAAAATGCGCCTCGGAAGTAAGCAAAATAGCTTTATATACTCCTTGATATAAAGATCCTACTCTTTTGTATTTTCTATTAAAATACATCGTATATCGCGTGCAAAGAGAATTCATGAATTTATCTATGGATCCGGCATTTTTTTGTTTTATGAAAAAATGGAAATGGTTAGGCATTAGACAATAAGCAAGCAGTATTATTTCATCGTAAAAATTATTCATCCGCAGACACCTTAAAATCTTATCTTTCTCTATCCAGAGAGTGTTGCTATCTGCTAGTTTTTTCTGCAGTTCTTTTTCATTTCTTTTAAGCAAATATTCTTTCAAATAAGAAAGGAAAACGGCATAATCTTGCTTATCTAAAAAAATAATTCTTTTCTCCACTCCCCGATTATAGATATGATAATAGCCATTTTCCAGATATTGTTTGCGAGAGTTTTTAGCAGGCATATATTTACACTATCATACATTTTTTACTTCCGCAAGGCCTCGCCTTGTGGACTACAAGGCGAGGCCTTGTAGATTCTCTTGTAGGTTCTTGCAGATGCTAATAGCTTTCGTACAGCGCGGTTATTTCCGTTTGAGAAAGAGTGCGATTGTAATATCGCACATCATCTATACTGCCTGCCCAGTGGTCGCCGGCCGCGCCTCCATCTGCAAATCCCACACGAAACGAACCGGTATTGGCGGCAAGCGTTGTGCCGGTTGCATCTGTTCCGCCGGCAGGCAAAACCCCATCCACATATATTCTCGTACTCGTCCCGTCCCATGTACCTACCACAAGATGCCAAAGACTATCTTCAAGATCTACGGATATCTGCCCATTCTGCGCGCCGACAAACAGGTTGAGGTAGTTCGTGTTGTAATAATACAGTCTAAACCCGTTTGTGCCATCCCATTTTGAAGCGATGAATTTACTTGCGGAAATAGTTCCTGTTTTTATCCATGCTGAAATCGACATTGCGCTTGAAGTTTCCAGACTCCCATTTGAGGGATCTCCCATATTGATATCCGTAGTGGAACCGTCAAAACTGTAGGCCTTGTTGGCTTGGCCTTTGCGGTCGGTTGTTTGGGTTGTGCCGGTAAGCGTTCCATTATTCTCGTACGGTGTTGAATCCATGGCGTTGCCGTCTAATTTCCACTGTCCGATTAACCCTTTCTGCAGATTGGAAACCTGAATTCCCGGATCGTATTCCTGATACAAACCTGTGATTTCCGTAGCAGACAGCGCGCGGTTATAGATACGAACGTCGTCCATATCTCCGTCCCAGAATGTAGCTTCGGTTTGATTTCTGTTGGCTCCAATCCCGGCTCGGGAAAATGTAGCGGTTTGAATGTCTGTCATCCAGTCGCCTACGGCTCCGCTCCCAAGTTGGCCGGTGATGGAGCTCGCGCGCTCGACTCCGTCAATATAGTTTTTATAGCTGCTGCCGTCTGAAACAATTGCGAAATGATGCCATTTCCCATCTCCCGCAATTTCCAAACCGATATTATCATCTGTCAGCCAGCCGATGTAGTTTGAACCGTCAACCCGAAAGAAAATGCCAAACTTTCCGTCGCTTGCCCGAAGAAACCATTGAAACCTCCCGTCGTTGGAATCGTCGCTTCTGCCTCCTCCCATCAATGTCAAATTGTTGGCGCCAACCGCATCCAGCTTTGCCCAAGCAACAATAGTCCCCTGCGTATCATTTTTGATAGTAGCTGTAAGGCTATCTACCCGTATGATATCGTCCGACCCATTAAAGCTGTAGGCTTTTGAGGATTGTCCTTTTCTGTCTGTGGTTAAAGCAATGTTTGTACCTGCGGTCGTGCCGTTGCTTTCGTAAGTCGTTGAGTCTTTCGTGTTTCCGTCCATTTTCCACTGTCCCAAAAGCCCTTTTTGCAGATCACTGATTTGCACAGATGGATTATACGAATCGTATAAAGCTATGATTTCCGCGGATGAAAGCGCGCGGTTATAAATGCGCACATCGTCCATTAAAGCATCAAGATTGGTTACTGTTCCGGCGCTGTCTGCAAATAACAAAGCGTTGTTGTTCTGAACCATAGAACTTACTGCCACTCCCGTTGGCCCTTTTACCTTTGCTCCATCCTTGTACAGAGTAAGCGTTGAATTGCTGTATGTTCCCACCCAATGAGTCCAAACTCCTGCCGTAAGAGTTGAATTAATAGATGTGTTAGCGGCTCCGTCGCCAACTTCCCAATATATAGTAGTGCCTATTGTCCATAAAGAATACGGACCCAAAGGACTGTTGCCGCCGGCTCCGCCTTTGCTCACTATTCCTTTTGTTCCGGTAGTTTGCACGTTCACCCAGACCGATACTGTAACTGCGGTAGTCAAGTCTAAGCTGGAACCGGTAGTATCCGAAACCGAAATATTAGTTGACGCTCCTCCGTCAAAATCATACGCTTTGTTGGCTGTTCCTTTGCGGTCGGTTGTTTGGGTTGTGCCGGTAAGCGTTCCATTGTGTTGGTAAGGAGTTGAGTCCATGGCGTTTCCATCCATTTTCCACCACCCGACCAGTCCTTTTTGTAAATCTATGCTTGTGGATGTCCCGCTTCCCGCTCCGATAAAAATCGCAGCGCCGGCAGCAGTCACGCCAAAAATAATAATTAGAATTACTATTACCAATGGCGAAAGTAAAAGTTTTTTCTTTATCCTCATAATTTATTCTTTTCTGCTTTTATAATTTTTTCCTGCAAACCAAAAATTGTCCGCTTTAAAAGATAATCTATCTTGTTTATAAATTCAATAAAGAGTTCATAAGTAAGATCTTTTGCTTGAATTTCCCGTCCCGTATATTCCCGTAATCTTTCCCGTAATTTCCCATATCTAACTGGATTATTGCGGGAATTTACGGGAGGATAAGGGAATTTAAGGGAAGGGGTTGGGATTGGAAACTTACCGGATTTTAGATAACCATCAGCATATAATCTTTCTATGTCGCCTCTCACTTCGGTCAGTGAAGCTTGGGAAAAACCTAAATAATCAAGATATTCTTTTGTAGATGGTCTTGCCCATCCTTCTTCAATTGTTGCAACCATACTCCTAGCCGCATCTTCAAGTTGAGTTTTTCTTCTGAATTGATGGCTTGGGATAATTTCAAGATAAAGCTGTATCAAATCCCGTAAAAGCGAAGCTGTTTGCCAATATGCAGATGCTTTGTATCCCTGCGGGCTTTGCCATTGACG
>CAZRWL010000030.1:0-3412 GCA_964603935.1 uncultured Gammaproteobacteria bacterium
GTAAAAGGAAAAACGGTTTTTTTGAGAGCGGATCTGGATGTCCCTCTTCGGGAACTCAAAACTCAAAACTCAAAACTCAAAACTAAGATAGAGGATGACACTAGGCTAAAAGCGGGGTTGCCCACGATTAAGTATCTTTTAAAACAAAATTGTAAAGTTATTATCGGAGGACATTTGGGAAGGCCTGAACCTAATTCAAGACTCAAAACTCAAAACTCAAAATTGAGCTTGGAACCGGTGGCTAAGTGGTTTTTTGAAGAATTTAAAATTCGAAATTTGAAATTTGAATTGAAATTAAAAATTGAAAATTTAAAATTTGTAAAACTAGGAGAGTTTGATGGCTGGCAAATAACAGAGAATCTTTATCTTTTAGAAAATCTCCGTTTTTACGAAGAAGAGGAGCAAAATGATTCTGAATTTGCAAAAAAACTTGCCAATTTGGCGGATGTTTATATAAACGATGCGTTTGCGATGTGCCATCGGAATCACGCTTCAATTGTCGGGATTACCCGTTTTTTGCCTCATTTTGCCGGATTTCATTTGGAAAAAGAAATTGCTAATTTAACTAAGGCTATGGAAAATCCCAAACGGCCTTTAGTTGCTATAATTGGAGGGAAAAAATTAGAAACGAAACTCCCTTTGGTTGAAAAAATGCACAGAATCGCAGATTATGTTCTGGTTGGGGGAAAAATCGCAAGCGAATTTTCCGCGCTTATAAAAATAAGACATGAGAAAATCAATCCGCCATATGGTGGGAAAAAATCCGTCTTGCTGGTTGCGGACGTAACTTCCGACGGCTTGTCAATTACGCAAAATAGTCTTAATAATTTTCTGGATATTATTTCATTGGCGAAAACAGTTATCTGGAATGGAGCAATGGGTTTTATTGATAAGAATGAGGATAATTTTCAGGCAACAAGAAAAATCGCGCAGGCAATTATTGAAAGTAAAGCCTACAGCATTGTTGGGGGAGGAGATACTGTTGAGTTTTTAAACAGGATTGGGATTTTAAATGAATTTTCTTTTGCTTCAACCGGCGGAGGCGCAATGCTGGCATTTTTGTCCGGCTCAAAACTCCCAGGGATAGAAGCCTTAATAAAATAGCTAGAAAGGTTTTTCTTCTTCTCTTCGCTTTTTCCATTGTTTGCGGCGAACTTCTTTCCAGTTAGTCCCGAGTCTTGGAGGAATAATTTGAATGAAGAAATGGTCAAGATCCTCCCAAAATTTATTCCATTTTTCCGCAGTCATAATTCTCTCAATCGCAAGCCTATAACCTTTTCCCCTATGTGTGAGATTGAGTTTAACGGTCCAAATAGTAGGATCACTGACTTTAAGTCGTTCATTAATGCTCGGATAGTCGTATCCTTTTATAAGCATGAACGCAATTGCTAACCTTTTTGCAAGCATAAGTTTTTCTGTTGGAGATAGTAAGTCTTCCAGGAAAAAAGCTATATCCTGTTTTGTCGAGACAGAGGAGAGAGATGTCCAAAATAGATCCAAAATTCTCTCTTCAACCTTCTTTGCCAAAAATCTCTTCGACACCTGTGCCATAAATCTGAATTAACTTAAATGTTTCAAAACATTTAACCTTATTCATATCTAGATTAGTGGATATGGTAGAGTTTGTCAAGGTAAGAATATAAGTACTATTGACACAGATATTTTATTGATGCAATATTGAATCATATGATTGGAATCCAAGTTGATTTACCTAAACATATTCATAGAGAGGTTGAGATTATAGCAAAACTTGAGAAGAAATCCATATCAAGAGTCATTCGTGAAATAATGGCAAGAGAGATAAAGGAAAGATTGCATAATGCTTCTTAAGAGATTTTTGCGTTTGACGATGCGTTTCAAAAGAACGGATATATAAGAATTGGAATAGACAAAAGATAAAACTCCGTCCCAAAACTGCCGGGATTGGAAGCATTATTGGAATCATTGCGATTCCTATTTTACCTGTTCCGCCGGTATCGTCATTTGATATGCAGGTTTAGTTACTTTTTTTTGTTCGATACTCTCTTTTGTCCAACTAACCAAAGCAGAAGCAATGTCCTTATTATAGTCAATTTGGTCTATGAGGGTAATTCTGATAAATCTTTGGCCCGGTCTGTTTTGGTCGTCAAGAGTAAAAGTGGAATTACCTATACGCAAATTGATTGGTAGATTAACGTCTTGACGTATTTCGACAATGCGTAGTCCGCTAGTATCCATTCCATACGCAATTTCGTTTTTGTCCGGGGTATGCATCGTAACAAGTAGGGGAGGCGCTACGCCCCTGCGTATATCAATCCATGAACCATCTTCAAACTTTTCAAACTTAAGTCCTCCATATGGATCTTTTGTGTCCATTAAACTTGGTTGCCATGCTTGATATAACTGTTCTAGCTCTTTGTAGGCGGAATTTATGTTGCTTAGTTGATCTTTTGACTGCGGTGTCCTTTCAGTCATAATGATTATAGTTATAGCATAAGAAGAAATAAAATGTCAAACTGCGGATTATGTCCGATAGCAAAAGCGTTATTAGGATGATCGCAGTTCTTCTTTGACTTTTTCCGCCAGAAATATTTTCATCAGAGACTGATAGGGCACATCTTTGGCATTTGCCAATTGTTTTATACGAGCCAAGAGAAATGACGGCACTCTCAGGGAAATAGACTCTTTTGACGGTTTAAGTTCAGATAAATCCATTTCTACGGGTTTGGACCAATCAAAATACTCCGAAGTATCGGCGGTTGCCCAAAAATCCCTTTCCTCGTCCTCATTCTTAAATATTGGAATTGGTTTTAATTTCTTTTTCATATTTCCTCCTTTCCTTTTTATTCTGAATTCTTGCTGATATAACTCTAATTTTCTTATCTCTTACCGTAAAAATTAAAGTTAATTTCTTTGCGCTCTTTGTAATTCCAAAAGCTTCAAACCTTTTTTCTGTTTCAGAATGCCTATTGTCCTCAAATATTACTAATGGTTTATTGAAAAATATCTCTTCAGCTTCTTTATTTGTTATCTTATGTTTATTTAAATTCTTCTCGATATTGCCCTTATCCCATTGAAAGATTGTTGGTTTTGGTATCGTCACAAATTTAGTATATTACAGGAATATACAAATGTCAAGGAGAATTTTTTTAAAATGTCTCTTGATGAAAGTTCTTCAAACATTTATACTAGTTGTATGATTAGGGTTGCGATAAATGGATACGGAAGAATTGGCAGAGTAGCGCACCGTGTAATTTTGCAGAAACACAATTCCGAAATTGAAGTAGTTGCGATAAATGCGGGTTCTTCAACAGACATAAAGGGTTGGCTTTATCTTTTAAAATACGATACATCATATGGTCAATTGGTTGGCCACTCCATAGAGTGTCATCCTGAACTCGTTTCAGGATCTCAAATTAAGGGAGATTCTGAC
>CAZRWL010000030.1:3422-9431 GCA_964603935.1 uncultured Gammaproteobacteria bacterium
TTCGTCAGAATGACAATGGGGAAATTGGTTCATTAATAATTGATGGGAAGGAAATTCCGGTTTTTTCGCAGAAAGATCCGAGTCTTTTGCCTTGGAAAGATTTAAGCGTTGATGTGGTTATTGAATCAACAGGACATTTTTTAACACAGGAAAAATTATCTGCTCATTTAACATCCGGAGCAAAAAAAGTAGTTTTGTCGGCCCCGGCAAAAGGAGGAGAGATTGCCACTTATGTTCTTTCAGTTAATGACAAAAATTACAAAGGCGAAAATCTTATTAACAATGCTTCTTGCACGACTAATTGCATAACTCCTGTTGCCAGAATTATGGTAGATAATTTTGGAGTGGAAAAAGCCATGATGACAACTATTCACGGATACACTTCCGATCAGCGCTTGCAAGACGGGGGGCACAAAGATTACAGACGCGCAAGAGCTGCGGGACAAAACATTGTTCCGACCTCAACCGGCGCCACAGTTGCCGCAGCGCAGGCAATTCCTGAGCTTAACGGCATATTTAACGGTTTGGCAATTCGCGTTCCTGTTGCTGTCGGGTCTTTATCTGATTTTACATTTTTACTGAAAAAACCAACAACAAAAGAGGAAGTGAATGAAATATTCAAAAAAGAAGTACGAAATCCTATGTACAATGGTATATTGGAAGTAACCGAGGATCCAATCGTGTCATCGGATATAATTGGCAATTCCCATTCTGCAATTGTTGATCTTTCCTTAACGCAGGTTGTTGGCGGAAACATGGTCAAAGTTGTTGCGTGGTATGACAATGAATTCGGCTACGCCAATAGACTGGTTGAGGAAGTAATAATGGTGGGGGGCTGGCCATGAAGAAAGATTCCATTGAGCTTCCCAATATCCGCATGATTACTGTTTCCGGCCGAATTGCTTCGGGTTCGACAACTTTAGGTCATAAGCTGGCTAAAATTTTAGGTTGGCGTCATGTCGAAGGGGGAGATGTTTTCTGGGAAGCTGTCCGAACAAAACTAGACTTGGATAGTAAGGATACGGGCTTAAGACCTGACAAGGAAGACGAGGATTTTGACGCTTCTTTGAAAAAAATTTTGCAAAACAACAAAGACTTGGTGTTGGAAACGAAACTTGCCGGATTTAACGCGCAGGAAATTCCGGGCATTTTTAAAATCGGAGTTATTTGTGAAGATGAAAAGGGGAATGATAAAGCAGATATTAGAATAGACAGACTCATGAATCGGGAGAAAATTTCCATAGAACAGGCAAAAGAAGAAGTTATAGAGCGGGAAAAAAACGATTTAGAGAAATGGAGAAGAATATATGCCAATGGCGATCCGAACTGGGTTTATTGGGATAAGAAATATTATGATTTGGTCATCAATACGTACTCACATAACCAAGACGAAACCCTCAAACTGGCTCTGGAGAAAATTGGATATAGAGTTAACTAGCTGTTGGGTTTTGTGGGTTCTGCGAAGCTCTGAAAACTTCAAATGTTCTTCGTCTTTCTTCTTCTGATGCAATTCTCGCTTTTGCCTCTAAGTAATATCTGATTATTTCATCTCTAATTTCAGGTCTTGCAACAGCAATAAATAAAGGAACTGAGCCTTCAGAGTAGAGTTTGTGATTTTGTATTATTTCATCAGGATTGAATTTAAATTCTTCAAATGTTCCGTCTTCATGAACAGAGACGATTGGGCATCCTGCTGCAAGAGCCAAAGGAAGACCAGGGATGATTTCCGACAAAGGCTCATTTCTCATAACATAAGCATCAATTGCTCCTGATGCCAAAAGCGCATAAATAAACGCTCCTCCTCCCGGATAAAGATAACCTTTCTGATGCATATCTCCAACCAATACCCCAAAATCTTTAAAGAATTCCAAAGAATATTCTTTCTCGCCCAAGAAAGAGGCTAAAGTAGATTCTTTATTTTTGAGGGTGATTCTTTCAGATTTCTCAATTGGTTTTCTTTCGGGTTCTCGTCTTTGATTTTCATCAAAGGCTGCCTGTTCTCTTTTGGCCCTTTCTTCAATATCGGAAATTTGTTTGATGTTTTCAACAAACTGTCTTAATTCAGGGGTTGCATTGATCATTTCTGTTCTTGCTTGCAATATTCTCTGTTCGGTCTCAATACTTTCCGCAGAACGTTCCTGGTTTGGTTGCGTAATTTTAAGTTCGGCTATTCGTTTATCAATTTCCGCAAGTCTTTTAATTTGTTCCGGGACAAGAATAGTCAGTTCGTTTTTTCTCTGCAGCAATCTGATGTGATCTTTTAGAGATATTTCTTTTCTTTGAGCGAATGCTTGTTCGTCTAATGTCTTTTGCTCAAAATCCCACATGAAAGTTTGTCCATCCATCGCAACATATGCTCTTTTTCTTATTATGTCTCCGACGACTGCTCCGATAGGCTTACCTTCTTTGTCCCAAATGCTCATAACGGTATAGGGAGGAATATCAAGACCTTTTTTGTACGGACTTGAGTTGTCAAAGGGATCTGTAGTTACCAAGAATTTTTCTCCGTTGGGATTGCCGTTGGTAAAAATAGTTGGTTCAGGCGTTCCTTCAGAAACAAGAACCGCAGGCAAATGAGCTTCCCTAATTGCCGCTTTTAAAATATTTTCTGCCGGTTGATCTACCCCTATTTGTTCTTCACCAGGTCTGCCTTCCTGAGTAGAAGCTATAACTTGTCTTCCTCTGCCAAGCCTTACTTCTTCATGAAGGGCAGGGATAGCGCGTTGCGCAAATAAAAGCAGAACTCTACCTGCCCTGCTTACAAGTTCTTCATGAGATGGCTCTTTTATTGACAATTCTCCTTGTCCTGGGCCGCCTCCTGATTCAATAGTCATAAAAGTTTTATAACACAAAACAGACAATTTGTCTGTTTGGCAGGTTACTATAACATACTGCTTGATATTTAGCAAGTTTGATGTTAAAGTAAAAGCGCTTATGATCTCAAAGAAAATAAATTATCTTGATTTTTTCAAGACAGTCGGGAAGTCAAAGAGGCTGTTGCGTACGGGTTTTGTCAGGGAAGGAATGAAAAATCCCGAAAGTGTCGCAGAGCATTCTTTCAGAGCAGGAGTCATAGCAATGGTATTAGCGGATAAGCTGGACTGCAGTCTTGACAAAGAAAAATTAGTAAAGATGGCTTTAATTCATGATATAGGAGAGATAGTAACAGGAGATATTGTTATTCAGAGAGGAGAAGTTCTAGATCTGAAATTACGAGACGGCAAGGAGGTGCAAGAAAGAATTGGAATAAAACAGATTTTCAACAAGATTGCGGAGGGGAATATATATAGCAGCATTTTTGAAGAGATGATTGAAAGAAAGAGTCCGGAGGCGAAAGTGTTTTGGCAGTTTGATAAGCTGGAAATGGCATTTACAGCGCTTGAATATGAAGAAGAGCAGGGAAAACAGCTGGAAGAGTTTTTTCTGGATGCTAATACTCACATGAAAGAACCGTTATTGAAAAAAATCCTTAAGGAAATTATAAATAGCAGAAAAGCAGAATACAGGAGAAGCTTAAACAAAAAACTAGGTATTAATTAATATGAAAGTTGCTGAGGTAATGTCTAAACATGTTGACTTTGTTTCTGAAAACACAAAAGTAGAGAAGCTTTCTCTCTTAATTTTTGGCCGCGGTATTAATGGCGTCCCTGTTTGCCGAAATAGAAAAGTTGTAGGGTTTGTTACGGAACGGGATATCTTATCTAAATTTTATCCTTCGATCCAAGAGTACGTAGAAGACCCTTTCCATTCTTCGGATTTTGAGGGAATGGAAAAAAAAGTACATGAAATTTTTGAAATGAGCGCTGACCAAATCATGAGTAAAAATCCTACAACTGTTACTCCTGAGACTCCTCTTCTTCGCGCTCAGTCTCTCATGTTTATTGAAAAAGTAGGAAGACTTCCTGTTGTAGACGACAAGGGAAATCTGGTTGGAATTATCGCTAAAGGAGATATATTCAGGGCATTAATTGGAGATAAGCTTCTTTTTACAGAAGATGAGGAATACAATGATTGGCTATCCAAAACTTATTACGCTTCTGTTGATACGGAAAATCGGTTAAAACATGAAATGCCAGATATCCTGAAGCTATTTAAGGAAAATAATATAAAATCCGTTTTAGATATTGGCTGCGGAACCGGCGACCATGTAATTGAGCTTGCGCGAAAAGGATTTACGGCAGTTGGAATAGACAGAAGCAGAGGAATGATCTCCGAATGTAACAGAAAAAAACAATTGGTTTCAGAAGAAGTAAAAAAAAGAGTCAAGTTTTATTGCGGAGATTTCGAAGAAAAAATGTCGAATTTTAAGGAAAAATTTGATGCGGCGCTTTTTACCGGCAACACGATTCCTCATAATCCGCATAGATATAAAGAGGTAATAAGGAAGGCAGCCGATGTTCTTTCCAAAAATGGGATAATGTTTTTTCAGATTACGAATTTCGAGAAGGTTCTTAAAGTTAGTAAAAGATTTTTGAGTTTTAATTTTACAAAAGTTAAAGAAGAAAAAAATAGGGAATATGGTTTTTTGGAATTTTATGATGAGCCAAATGAAAAAGAAGATACTATTCTAAAAACATTCGCAATACTTAAAAGCGATGGGAAGAGATGGAAGTCCTCAGGAGTCAGAAATTCTTTGATGGCATATGTAACAAAGGATAATATAAGGAAAATATTGGAAAAAAGCGGATTTTCGAAAATATCATTTTATGGAGGGAGTTTCGACGGAAGAAACTGGGATTATCTTCTCAGAAAGCCTTTTGATCCGTTAAATAGCGATTGGCTTAATGTTGTAGCGAGAAGATGATATGAGGAAAATTTGCTATCTGGTTTTTTTTGTAATCTTTTTGCTAGGTTTTAATATCTCTTTTGTTTATTCAAAAGGCTCGGAGACACCTTCTAGTCCGGCGCAGGAAATAAATTATGAGCTGCCGTATCCGGGGCTTTTGCCGGATAACCCCTTATATTTTTTAAGAGCAATAAGAGACAGGGCTGTAAGTTTTCTCATATCCGATCCCAAAAAGAAAGCGGAGTTTAATTTGCTGCAGGCAGACAAAAGATTAAATGCCGGCATATACCTTTTTGATAAAAGAAAAGTTGATTTGAGCATTTCAACTGTTTCAAAAGCGGAAAACTATTTCGAGGAAGCTTTAGAAAAAGCAAAAGAAGCGGCTAAACAGGGGATGAGCATTTCAGATATTGCGGGCAAACTCAAAGATTCTTCAAAAAAACATCAGAAAGAAATTTACTTACTTTCTCAAAAATCTCCTCAAAATTTAAGGGGCAATTTTGACAGTCAGCAAGAAAGAGCGGCTAAGTTTGAAATAGAGGCTGAGTCATTAAGGCTAAAATATTAGAATAATACGCTTTAAATGAAAACATTTTTTCTCCAACAAAAGCTTCCTACTTTTTATTAAAAAAAACATAGAGGAAAACGAGGCTAAAAAACCTCTTGATCTCTTTTGATATAGAAATTTCTAGTTGACACAATAGATTTAGGGCTTTAAGATACGCATGTACACTATTAGTAGTGTTTGAACGTTTATCGGTGTCATGCTGAACTCGTTTCAGCATCTCAGTCCATCATAAAGAGTTCTGCCTGCTGGCAGGAGATCCCGAAACGAGTTCGGGATGACATTGATTTTCGTATGAAGTGTCCATATTGCGGATCCGGCGAAACAGAAGTAGTTGAGACAAGAGCTTCGGAAGACGTGGACACTATTAGAAGAAGAAGAGAATGTTTGGGATGCAAAAAAAGATTTACGACTTACGAAAGAATAGAAAATGTTAATCTGGTGGTTATAAAAAAAGACGGGAAAAGAGAACAATTTGACAGGGACAAATTAAAAAGCGGGATAATCCGCAGTTGCGAAAAAACAAAAGTTTCAATTGACGCAATTGAAAAAATAGTAACGGAAGTTGAAAGGGAATTAAGGGGAGGAGAGAGCGTTGAAGTGGAAAGTAAAAAAATAGGGCAAATGGTTGCCTTAAGACTTAAAAAAATTGATAAAG
>CAZRWL010000031.1:0-8241 GCA_964603935.1 uncultured Gammaproteobacteria bacterium
TAATAGAATTGCCGGAAGGAACAATTAAAAAGAAGGGGATAAGGCTCAATGATGCCATTGACTTGCTTGTCCAAAAATGATTATATATTGTTAATATGGATAAATGTCCTAAATGCGCAAGTCCGCTTGCCGAAATAACAACTACAAAAACAGGGAAGCAATTGCAAAGATGTTCAAAGGGGTCTTGGGATCCGGATACAAGACAAAACGTCGGATGCGACTACGTAAAATGGCTTGAAGTTGAGCCCCAAACGCTGGATGAAAAATGTCCCAAATGCGGAGCAAACCTCATTCTCGCAACAACCCGCTTTGGCAAAAAAATGAAGAAATGTTCCAAAGGGGGATGGGATAAAGAAACGAGAAAAACAACAGGCTGTGATTATGTAGAATGGATTAACGGGACAAAGGAGCCCCTTGATGAAGAATGCCCACAGTGTCAGAGCAAACTCGTGTTATTTACGACAAATTCCGGAAAAAAAATGAAAAAATGCTCAACCGCCGGATGGGACAGCAAAACAAGAACCGCAACCGGATGCACGTATATTCAATGGCTTAAGCAAAGCGATTATCCCCAACCAACTGACAACGAAGGAGAAGAATTCCTCCCTCCCGAACCCCAAAACTAGCTGTGGACATTGAACTCCATTAGAATCTGTCTCACTGCTAACGTTTAGCTTTTTTCAGCTTATTCGCTAAAAAACGTGCGGTGCGAATATAGTCTTTATCAGAAACATGTAGTCGAATGCGCGCAGATACTCCAAAGTTCTGAATCGGAACATTATTAAATTTATCTTCAGATATTGCAGCTGAAATTCCGCCTTCAGCTAGAATTTTTTTTGCCTGCTCAGCTTCTTCTCTTGTTTTGAAAATTCTTATGCAAATCATAAAAATTAAAAATTTGAAATTTTTTGGTTACCTTCCAGCTCAACATTTTCCCTAAGTACGCCGTTTACTTTTATTCTTTTAAACTGTGCTGGCAGTCCTGTTGCTCTATACATAATTGAATCATTCTGAAGATGATAGTGCATGTGTGGTTCAGTGGTATTTCCCGTATTTCCACAAAGCCCTAGCAAATCTCCTTGCTTAACTTTATCACCAACTTTTACCTTAATAGAATTATGCTTAAGATGAGCAAGCACGCTCCATTCCTCATTCTCATGATCAATTACAACCATGTTGCCACAAATTACAACCCAGTCGCTTTCACCTATTGGAATATCTTTGCTTCCATTAATGACTTGAGATATTATACCGCCTGCAGGAGCAATAACCTCTGATCCAAATGCCTCGTAGTCCTCTAAATTTTTACCATCTCCTTTATGATCTTTAATAAAATCATAAGCAAACCTTTGATTCCTTGGTCCGGTATCATCAGGGTTACGATGACTATTTCCAGAAGCATCTCTTCCACCATTTCCTACAATCCAAGCCCCTTTAAAGGGAAGAATTAGTGGAGTTTTTGTCTTATAATCATCCACATTCATAATTCTGATTATATCAGAGGTTCGAGTCTCCAATGCGAATTTAAGAAAAATATTCTTTCAGCATAGCTCTTAAAGTTGTTTTCCTTTTGTTGTTTTAAAATATTCTTCTCTGCGTTTTGCATCTTTGATATTTCGATATGCTTCGTCGACAATCCTTCTTTTTGATTGTGCTCTTGGAATCGTTTCTTAAGATTTGAAGTAAAACCTGTATAGATAAATTTCGCGAATGCTTTCGGTTTTGGCGAAACCATGCGCCGACTGGTGCGTGGCTGGGGGCACTGACATCCATTAAAACCTGGCTTATAAGGAGCTACGCTTAACCTTGGTAGTTCCTTTTTAATGCAGACATAATATATAATTTGCTTGATGAAGCAAATTATATCGGCAGATGAAATTAAAAAAACACTGCCAAATTACTCTCCTGATAAAGTAGATTCTTTTCATAGGGAATCTGCAAGACAAGCGGATCAACAATTTGCAGATGCCTTAAAAACAAATTCATGTAAAGAAGTGATATTGCTATGTGGTGGTACAGCTTCAGGCAAAACTGAATTTTTATCAACCCAGCTAGATCACAAAGATTGTATAATTCTTGATGCAACTCTCTCCACCGAATTAGGGGCAGACATTAAATTAAAGAAAATTATAAAAGCAAGGAAAGCTCCAATAATTTATGCTGTCATACCTGATGATTTAAATAGGGCTTTTATCGCATTTTTAAGTAGAGACAGAAAGTTTAGTGATATCCATTTTTGCAAAACGCATGCTGGCTCGAGAAAAGTATTGCAATGGATCGCATCAAACCATCCAAATGTAAAAATGAATATAATTGAAAGTTCTTACACAAAGAAGCAAATATTGCAATTTGACCAAATTGAATTTGAAAATAGACAACAATTGCTAGATTATTTGTCTAGACTCCAGATGTCTGAAAATGATATAATTAATAAAATAACTTCCAATTTATAAAATTATGAGAAAAATAACACTTAAGACAAATCAAAATAATCCAGTAGTCCGTGCATATAAAAATGCTGTTGAGCGAGGAAAGAAAAATCAGCACGTTCTTCCAAGAAATAGTGATTGGATCGTGAAACGGGCAGGCTCTGAAAGAGCTAGTAAAACTTACAATACGCAAACACGAGCAATACAATATGCTAAATCAGTGGCGCAAAATCAAGGAACTTCAGTATTTGTACATGGATTAGACGGAAGAATAATAGACAGGAAAGATTATTAAATTTTAATACTTTAACTTTTTAAAACTTCAGCAAAAATAACAGACAGAGTTCTCCCTCCCGAGCCCCAAAGTTAGTTCACAAGCTATTTATTAGGAACGCCGGATAAAAGATGAAAGTGAAGGTAGTTAAAAGCCTGGTAATCCGGGCCATTTGTATATATTTTGTATTTCCTGAGGTTTTTTTCTTTGATAATTTGCGTCATGACTGCGTAGGCGTTAACGAGATATTCCCGGTCTGATTTGGAAATATCACCGGCATCCCTGATATCTTTTTTAGGAAAAATAATGTAGTGGATAGGAGCTTGGCGAACCGGGGATTCGATTACGACAGTTTTGTCTGTTTCCTTCACAACAAATGGTACGAAATCAGGTAGTTTTTGGACTCCGGCCGACCCCAAAAGCCCAAGCAGCTCATTTGGCTTAAGGCAAGTTCTACTGCATTTATCAATGGTCAAAAATGATCTAGGCTGAGTATTTCTAAATAAATAACCGCCAACCAGTGCGCCGGCGGAAAAAATAATTAAACAAATCGCAATATTTTTAATTTTCATATCTCCGATTTATTTAAGGCATGACTTAAAGGCGTGAGCGAAATCATGAATCTGCCGAACGTCGAGTCGAATCGGCTGCGGGACTAGGAATCGGACCTAGATTAGAGGATCCAAAGTCCTCCGTCCTACCATTAAACGATCCCGCAACGTAAAATTTGCATCCGCAAATCACGTTGCTGACACGTGGCATAAGCTTTACGTGTCGCAATATACTCAAAATTATACCACAAAATAACTCGCATTATGAAGCAGGCCCAAATGAAGTCCAATATCCGCAGCTGAAAGCTAAACTAATTAGTCACTTCTACTTCCTGAAGCTGAAAAAGGTTTGATCCTTAATGGGACTAAACAAAATTTTTTATTTGCTGAAGATTAAAGCAGGCTTAAGATTATCTTGAAAATACTTGTAGGTTTCTTTGTCAAATTGAATTGCCCCACCTGGACCTACATACACTACCTTATTAAAATCAGACTGATACTCCTGATATGATCTTCCAGCAAATATTGCACAAGCCATAATACCTGTACTATCACCCAAACGTTCTACAGATCCAGCGCCATCAGGAAGTGATCCTGACACGGAAATCATTAAATTTGTCATTTCCCCAACCAAAACCCCATTTACAACAGCCTCATTGGTATATGCTTTGTTAATAGAGCTAAAAGGATTATTTTTGAATCCATCTTTTATGCTCAACCTCACAAATTTCTGCTGACGGTCGCGTGTTGTGCCAAATTTACTTGGATCAGTTGGATCAATTGTTTCGTCTGATAGAAAAACCCTGGAATATGTTGACAGTTTGCCGCCTCTGGAAGCAATAACATTGACAATATCATTAAAAGCTTCTGTATCAAAATCGAATTGTCTTTCTGTTTCAAAAATAACAACGTCCAATTTTCCATTTTCCTTTTCATTGATAAAATCAAGCGATACGATTTTTTTTATTTTTTCAGGTCCGCTTAATTGATCATTTTTAGGCAGCAACTCTACTGTTGGTGTTGGGGTTTGAGGAACTAGCGTTGCAGGATTTGTTTTTTCACCATTACAAGCAGTAACAGCCAATACTGCAGTCATACCAATAGGAACAACTCCTCTTTTTATAGGTTCTACTATTGACCTTAAAGCCTCTTTTGTATTCATCGGCCGAAGCATAGCATATTATAGGCTACTATTCAACTACCCCAAAAATGGTGGCTTATGCCCACAGCAAAAGTCTTGTAACGATAGTCTATTGATTTCCTAAAAAGCTGAGCTTGCAATTTTCACATTTTTATTTTGAGAAAAAAACAATAGCAACTATTAATATAGCAAGACTTATTAACTTTTTCATAAGCCCTGTGTCGGGGTAGTATATTTACAATAGAGTTTGCATGGAAAGAGAGGTTTTTGCTATACTCAAAAAGATAATGCGGATGTAATTCAGTGGTAGAATGCTTCCTTGCCAAGGAAGATGTCACCGGTTCGAATCCGGCCATCCGCTCAGAAAATTACAGAAGCAACTCGAAAGCTACAATAAATAAGTGAAACATCTCACAAAATATCTCTTTATAATTATTCTGCTTTTATCAAGTTATCATCTTGTGCGCGATATACTTCAAGCTCTAGATATTCACAGCTCATTTACAAATGTATTTCACAGACCTCATCTTTGGTGTGGTAGCTATTGTGATTACGTTACTTTCCCTTTGGATATTCTCGGACTTGTTGGTTCTTTAGTTGTATTAAAGAGAAAAAAATTAGGAATTATAGGAAAAATTATTCTTTTTTCTTTACCCTTATGGCTATTGGCAGTAATCCTACCCTAGCATAACCCCAAGCAACTCCAAGGATCAACCTTGTGTCAAGGTTGATCCTTAACAACTATCCTCCAAGATCAAATCTTGAAGAATTTCGGAAGAATCTGCCAAATAATCTTCGACAAAGCTCTGGTAGGACAAAATGTCTTTCACATTTGGTTTTCTTGCGCTTTTAAAGTAATTTAAAACTTCATCAATTTTAACCCAGCTTGCTTTTTTATGCCCCAAATAATATGGGTAACTTGAGAAGTCTAGAAAATTAATTTTTGTTTTTGATTTCATTAGTTTTATTGAATTTAGATGAATATAGCGGGAAAGATGAAGAAGGTACTCATCGGTTTCAATATTTGCAGCTTTGTATATTCCCTGAAAAAGCGGTCCGACTCTTTTGTATTTTTTATTAAAATACATCGCGTAACCCGTTGAAAGACGACGCATAAATTTTACTATTCCGTCTTTTGAAATTTGCTTTAATTGCAAATGAATATGATTCGGCATTAAAGCAAACGAGATTAGATTTATTTCATTATATAGGTTTAGAGGAATAAACCTAGAAGTACGTGCTCCTAACTGAACAGGATTCTGCAGCTCTTCAATTGGAGATAGATACATTCTCATGTAATGGAGGAAAATCGAGCAATCTTGTTCATCCAAAAATATTTCTCTTTTCTCAACGCCCCGATTATAAACATGATAATATCCGTTTTCCAGGTATATTTTGACGGTATTTTTACTGGGCATACGAATACTATTGCAAAGGTTGATCCTTGTGTCAAGGACCGACCTTGGAAATACCTTGGGAATATCTTGAGAATATGAGAATAACAAACCCTATCTACTTCGTGCCTTCGGTCCAGGAGGAGAGATAAATTTCCTGTTCTTTTGTTAATTTATCAATCGAAATCCCCATTGACTGCAATTTAAGACTTGCCACTTCCTTATCTAATTTTTTCGGCAGCACATGCACTTTGTTTTCCAGTTTTCCGCGGTTTTTTAGAAAAAACTCAACTGCCAAAGCCTGATTTGCAAAAGACATATCCATAACTTCTGCCGGATGCCCATCTGCTGCAGCCAAATTTACCAAACGCCCTTCTCCCAAAATATAAATCTTTTTCCCGTTTTTCAATACATATTCCTCCAAAGAATTTCGCAATGTTCTTTTTGAACGGGCTGTCTTTTTAAGTCCTGCCATATCTATTTCAACATCAAAATGTCCCGAGTTAGCAAGTATTGCTCCATCCTTTAAAAGTTTTATTACACCCATACCAATTACTCCTTTGTCTCCGGTCGCCGAAACAAAAATGTCGCCAATTTTGGCAGCTTCATTCATCTTCATAACTCTAAATCCGTCCATCGCCGCCTCAAGCGCCCGCACCGAATCAACTTCCGTAGCTATGACATTTGCCCCCAAACCCGCAGCTCTTGAAGCAATTCCTCTTGAACACCAACCATAACCCGCAACAACAAAATTCTTTCCGGCTAGTAAAGTATTTGTGGCGCGGATTATCCCATCAATCGTTGATTGCCCTGTTCCATAACGATTGTCAAACAGATGTTTTGTGTCGGAATCATTAACCGCGATCACGGGAAGCTTCAATGCGCTATCTCTTTCCATTGCTTTCAATCTAATTACTCCCGTCGTAGTCTCCTCCGCTGACCCGATAATATTTTTCATCAAGTCTTTTCTTTTCGTATGCAAAAGATGGATTAAGTCTCCTCCGTCATCCAAAGTAACCTGCGGATTGAAATCTAAAGCTTGTTCCAAATGCTTATTGTAAATTTTATTGTCTTCGCCGTGAATTGCAAAAACAGGAACTCCATAATCTTTGACCAGAGACGCAGCAACAGCATCTTGCGTTGACAGGGGGTTGGACGCGCACAGAACAACATTTGCTCCGCCTGCCTTAAGAGCTATCACAAGATTTGCTGTTTCAGATGTAACATGCAAACACGCTGCGATAGTCAGACCTCTCAATAATTTTGAGTCTGCAAATCTTTTCTGAATTATTTTAAGAACCGGCATTTGCTGTCCTGCCCATTCTATTTTTAACTTTCCGATTGGAGCAAGGGATAAATCCTTGACGTCAAAGTCATTTTTCTTCATAATGCGCAATTTTACAACTTTATCAGACTTTTAAAGTTTTGTCTATATCTATTTTCAAATTCTTTTTTCGTATATTTATGCTCCTGGGATCCGTAATTTTCTACGGCGTATGCGGCTGCAACTGCGCCCATTTGTCCGCAGACCTGCAAATCAAACTTTCTTTGCAATCCTGCTAAAAATCCGCCCCGCCAAGCATCACCTGCGCCTGTCGGATCCGCAATTTCCTTGGGCCTTGCAGCTGATATTCCATAAGTTTTTGTTGGAGTTTTGATAACTGCGCCTTTTTCACCAAGAGTGGTAATAGTAATTTTGCTAGTAAATATTTTTTTCCAATTTTTTATTCTCGTTTTGATAATATTTATTTCATAATCATTGCCGATTAAATATTTACAATTCGTAACGCCAAGTTCTAAATCCTTGTCGGAAACCGCAGTTAAGATAAATCCCGGATCAAACATGTAGGGAATTTTAAGTTTTACCGCTTGTTTCACCAGGGACATTGACCCTTCCGCCCCGCAAGGCCCTATCAACAACAAATCTTTATTTGAAGCTACACCCTTGGGGTGTAGATACAAAACTTTCTTAAGATCCAAGCTCTTGATTTTTTCCGATGCTCCATAAAAATATCCCCAGATTTGGTTATCGGTTTTGTCATTCATACTAAAACCGGTAGAGGTGTAATTATTTTTATCTACCAAAACTTGGCTTAAATCTATTTTTAATTTCGCGAATGCTTTTTTGTATTCCGCAAAATCTTTTCCCGCGATTGAAAAAAGAACATGCGGTGTTGATAAAAGCGCCATTGTGTAGGAAACATTTCCCGCAGTTCCGCCCCTGCGTCTTTCAAATTTATTGACGATAAAAGATAAATTGATTTGGTGGATTTTATCGGGAAGAATATGGTCGCCGAAGCGCCCGGGGAAATTCATTATGTAGTCATAAGCAATCGTCCCGGTAACTATAATCATAAAAAACGGCTAGCCCTGAGCGAGCAAAGCGAGTCGAAGGGTGCCGAGGTTCAGAATCGAACTGAAATAGCCTGTTCTTCAGACAGGTGCCTTGACC
>CAZRWL010000032.1:0-7560 GCA_964603935.1 uncultured Gammaproteobacteria bacterium
AAATTATTTTCATGCAAAGTATTGGCAATATGGTTACGAGAATATAGTTAATCACATCGCCAGTGTTCAGAAAGACTACAGTAAAATAATCGTTTCTAATACTGCGACAATGGACCAGTCTTACATATTTTTTCTTTTTTACTTAAAATATGATCCTCGAAGATATTTATCGGAAGGTGGAACCCTAACGGGAAAAATTGAAGGAATCAATAAATTTTCTAACTTTGAATTTAGAAAATTTGATTATAATCAGGAAAAAGAAAAAAATATTTTATTAGTAGGATCAACTTTTGATTTTCAAGAGGTGTATAGAACTGTTCATGAGGCTAACTATCCGGATAAAAGTATCGCCATAAAAGCAGTTGAAAAAAACAAGTGAAATTTAAATTTCCCAATTTATTTAAAAAAGAATATCTATTTTTATCTTTAATAATTATAACGGGTGCATTCTTGAGGTTTCCGGGTGTGATTACTAATTCTTTTGCTTTTACTTACGATGTTGGAAGGGATATGTTGAATCTTTGGAATATTGCTTACGTTCACAAAATTCCCTTAATAGGTCAAACTACCGGTTTGGAGGGAATATTCTATGGTCCCTGGTGGTATTATATGCTTACTCCTTTTTTTGTAATTTTTCGCGGGGATCCACAAGGGATAGCATTCATAATGGCTTTAGTGGGAATACTGACGATAATTATAGGTTTTATTTTTGGGAAAAGTATAGGGGGACTTTTTTTTGGTATTTTATTTGCATCTTTAATAAGCGTTTCTCCGATATTGATTTCTCTTTCAGCTCAAATCTGGAATCCGAATGTTATTCCCCTATTCGTTGTTTTGGTTTTGCTTGTCCTGTATAAAATATATTCACAGAGCAAGAAAAGCAAATCAAAACACTATTTTCTATTAGGACTTCTTCTAGCTTTCAATATCGATTTGGAGATAGTTTTCGGGCTTTTATTGTTTTTCGGAATTATGCTGTCCGTTGTTAATATTGCTAGGAAAAAATTATCGTTTAAATCAATTCTATCCTTCATCCTTGGGCTGCTAGTGATATTTTCCCCAAGAATATTTTTTGAATTTAGGCATCAGTTTTTGATGACGAAATCTTTTATCAGTTTTCTTTCTGGCGGGAATTCCATAGACCTATCTAAGTTTTTAGCGGGAATTTTGTCTAATAAATTTAATATATTTTTTAATGAATTTAACTCAACTTTAGCTTCGGAAAATAAGCTATTAGGAATGATTCTTATTTTATTTATTTTAATAACGTTGATGTCGTTATATAAAAAATCTGAAATTATTATTCAAAATTTTATAAAAACTTCCCTTATAGTTATTTTAACTTTTTTAGTTGGAACTGCATTTTTTAGCCACGACATTTGGCCCCATTATCTGGTAGGGCTTCCGATTTTTTATATTTTAATGTTTTCATTGTGCCTTTATCTGCTCTATAAAAAATTATCAAATTGTTTAGCACCTGTTGTAATGGCTTTAATTATTTTTTTTATTAACCTTAATCCTCTTACTGCGATAGGAGATTTAGGAAAGCCTATATGGGAAGGAAACGCAGCGGTGTACAGGAATCAACTTGCTGCAGTAGATTACGTGTATAAAAATGCAAACGGAAAAAAATTCAAATATGTTGTCTATACACCTGCTATTCATGATTATTCGTACAGATATCTTTTTACATGGTACGGTCCTAGGAAATATCATTATCCTTCAAGTAAGGATGGGGATCTTTCTTATTTTATTCTTGAACCTGATTTTGAACATCCATTCAGATTGTCAAATTGGCTTGAAGATAGAAAAGGCGATGGGAAAATAATAAAGTCGGAAGAGGTAAAGGGAGGAATATTGGTTCAAACAAGAATTCATTAATTTATGAAAAAATTTAAAAAATGCTGGAAAATAGGAACAAAGAATAAATTACTAATAATTCTTTTAGCAATATTTATTCTTGAGCTATTCTTGAGATTTTATCAAATTGATCAAAGAAGTCCTTTTGGTTATGACCAAGTTGACAACGCTTGGGCTGCAAAAAAAATTATTGCTGATCATTCGTTTCCGCTTGTGGGTTTTGTCGCAAAAGGCAACAGCGGTATCTACATCGGTCCTTTATATTATTATTTAATATCTATTGTTTATCTGATATTTGATCTTAATCCAATTTCATCTGGCATTTTCGCGGGCATTACAAGCATATTCACTTTTTGGTCTATTTTTTATGTAGTTAAAAAATTATTTTCTTGGAAAATAGCAATTATCGCTATTTTTATAAATACTATCGCATTTAATGCGATTATGTTCGATGTGATTCAGACTCCGGTTAATTTTATACCCGGGATATCAATTTTCATATTCTATTTTTTATATAAAGTTATTACCGAAGACACGAAATATCTCATTCCCTTGTCTGTCATCATTGGGTTGTCATTCCATATTCATTTTACATCGATATTCTATCCGATAATCGTTTTGTCATCTGCTATTTTCTTCATGTGGAATCGGAAAACGCTTGGTCATATTTTAATCTCTATTCCCTTATGTCTGATATGGCTTGTGCCCAACATTGCTTCCCAGATTAATGGTAATTCTCAAGGCTCGCATCTCGTGAGCTATATATCTACATACTATCATGGTTTTCACTTAAGAAGGATGATCCAGCTCGTTGGAGATGCTATAATACAATTTGATTCGTATCTTTTTTTTGAAAAAATTATACCGTTTAAAATAATTATACTTCCTCTATTTTTCCTAGTGTATCTTTGGAAATCGGTCTCTAAAGATAAATTAAAATTTTCTTATTTGGCAATTCTTTGGTTTCTTGTTCCGTGGGTAGTTTTTACTACCTACAGAGGTGAAATAAGTGATTACTATTTTAGAATGAGTGCTCCGATTGCTCTTATGATAATTTCATATTTAATTTTTAAACTTTTTTCATCTATAAATTTAGTTTTAAGAATTATCGTGGCTTTTATATTTTTATACTATGTCTTTTCGAACATCAACCAATTTTTAAATTATAAGGGAATGGGATTTCGGCAAAGTGAAAAATATATTTTGGAACTAATAAAAAATGGAGAGGAAATGGGATATAAGCAGGGATCAGCTGAAAGCTATATATACTATTACTATATGAGAAAGAAGGGTATAAATGTTTATTAATTTTAATAGATATAAGAGCAAATTTTTAAAATGGAAACGTCTTAATTTATTTGTTTTAACGGCACTATTTTTAATAGGGTTATTCTTAAGAATTTACGCCATTAATACTAATTTGTTCTTCGGGTATGAACAGGGAAGGGATTTATTAGCAATTAAAGAAATCGTAATCAGCCATAAGCTCACTCTAATTGGTTCAAAAACTGATATTTCCGGAATTTTCCATGGGCCTCTTTATTATTATATTTCCAGTATTCCCTTCATCTTAAGTAGAGGAAATCCGATGGCGATTTCAATATTTTACGTAGTCCTAAGTAGTCTAATGGTTTTCCCTATCTATGTCCTTGGTGGTTTTTTTGGAAACAAGAGGATAGGAATTCTCTCAGCATTTATATTTGCCGTTTCTTTCCAGTCGGTTGTGTATGCAAGATGGCTTTCAAATCCTCCCCTTGCGATTCCATTAGTAATTTTCTATTTCCTTTTTCTATATCGTTTTATCAAGGGGAGTAAAAAAGACCTTTTTTTTGCCTCTATTACCTTAGGACTATTATGCCAGTCGGAATTTTTAAATATTGTATTCTTCTCAGCGATAACATTGCTTGTGATAATTGTTTATTTCCATAAATTTAGTAGTCAAAATAAACTGTACCTTTCCTTGTGTGGCATTCTAGCAATCTCGATATCGGTTGGCACATCTATAATCTTTGATTTAAGACACAATTATCTTCTAATAAGAAGCATATTTTTACTTGTTAGAGATGGTGGAGGATATCATTTAAGTTTTTTACAGGCCATATCCCAAACAACGAAAGTATTAATGGATTCATTTACAAGCACTGTCTCACCGTTTGTATTTCCCTTATCTGTATTTTTACTAATTATAGGAATTTATTTATTTTTTAAGAAAATAACAGGAGAAAAAAAGGAATTCTTCATGTTTCCAATTTGGCTATTTATACCAGTTTTCCTACTTATAGTTTCCCGCCATAGCGTGCTCGATCATTTTTTTGTATCCTTGCTGCCCTTGTTCATTCTTCTGGTAGCGTTTGTGATTGACTTTGTTTGGAAAAAAGCTTCGATTCTCGGCATGACTATTTTAGTCATAGTTATTGTAGTTAATCTAACTGCATGGTATATTAATATCCCGCAAAACAAAAATATTTCCTTTCAAGCCTCACAGCTTGAATTAAAATATTCGGATCAAAAAGCGATAATAAAAGAAATTTATAAAGAAGCGGGAGGTGACCCATTTTATTTTCAATCATATACGATTCCCTACTGGATGCAGGATGGGTGGGAATATCTATTTTGGTATTATGGGAGTAATTATTATGGGTATGTGCCTCAAAACAAAAATAATAAAATACTTTTTGTGATCATTCAAGATGACCCAAGCAATGCGCTCTTTCAGAAGAACTGGCTTAAGAATACAGTTGCTATGTGGGGAAGCAAAGAGAATGAATTTAGATACGGCGCGTTAAGAGTAGAAAAACTAAGATTAAACTAATTAATGAAAAAGATATTTAATAGATTTATTAAAGAAAAAAAAATTACGTTTTACCTATTGGCCATTGTAATTTTGGGATCTATTCCGAGGTCAATAGAGGTAATTAGCGGAAATTATCTTTTCGGATATGATCAGGGGGTTTTTTTTCAGGCTGTCAAGGAAATTGTTGTTAACCATAAGCTTGCCCTTATCGGAACGGAGGTGGGAGGCGGAGGATTTTTTCAGGGTCCGGGTTGGTATTACTTACTATCGGTACCTTTTTATCTATGGAAAGGAGATCCTTATGGGGGAATGATACTCATGCTCGTGTCAGGGCTTCTGACAATCACACTGAGTGTGATTTGCGGAAGGAAGATGTTCGATACTAAAACAGCGCTAGCGATTGGATTTTTTGTGGCGATATCTCCGGCAATAATAGCCCAATCCAGATTTATCTGGCCTCCTTTTATAATATCTTTACTTTCTGTTTTCTTTATTTTTTTTCTTTATAATATTTTGCAAGGGGTGGGTAAATTTTTTATCCTACTGACATTCATAATAGGGCTGATGTTTCATTTTGAAACTGCTACGGGAGCAACTCTTCTTCTTCAGTTGCTAATTATTTCTCCGCTACTTTTTTTTAAAAAAATAATATCCTTGAAATTCTTTATCTTTGGCTTATTAAGTTTTTTTTCTACGCAAATAAGTCTTTTTATATTTGATCTAAGGCATGATTTTCTTAATGTAAGAGGAATTATTAATCTATTTACGGACGGCAAAGGAGACTTTTTGATAGATAGAATTAATTTGATACCTAATCATATTGGTGTTTTTAGGAGCAATTTCCTGTCTTCTTTTCAGATGGCCGACTTGCTTTGGCCATTCTTGCTTGTCGTTTTAGTTATAGGTCTAATACTCTATTTTAGAGATAAGAAAAACAGTAAAGCCAAAAAGTGGCTGGTTTTATATCTGGCAACAAGTCCTATAACTTTATTCATTGTTTTTGTTTTTTATCCGTCAACAATGTGGGAATGGTGGGTTTTGGAATTGATCATTTTTTACTGTTTTTTATTCGGGATCATCCTAACCTATCTGTTTAAAAATAAATTCATGAGGGTTTTTGCGGTAGGGATATGCCTTATTTCTTTTTTGTCTTTCGTCAACAGAACAATATTTTTTTATAAAAATGATTTTAATGATTTTGGGGGCGTACATAAAATAAAAGGAAAAATTGAAGCGATAGATCATATCTATAGGGATGCAGGAAGAAGAGAGTTTGGTATATTAATTTTTACTCCTCCTGTCTATAGTTACGCGTATGATTATCTGATTTGGTGGTATGGAAGTAAAAATTATGGTTACGTTCCCTATAAGGAAAAAAAGAACATTTTTTATCTACTCATGGAGCCTGATCCATCTAAGCCGTGGAGTTACGAAGGTTGGCTCGAGACGGTAATTAAAGCCGGTATAGTATTAAATACGAGAGAATTACCTAGTGGTTTTATTGTTCAGAAGAGAATAAATAAAGAATGGTAATGAAATACAAAAAATATACATTTTTCATAGTATTGATGTTGATGTCTTTTATCCCGCTTTTTGATTTATTTAAGTCTGGTTTGCCATTGACTCACGATGGTCAAGATCATGTTGCCAGAATAGCTAATTTCTACCAAAACCTATCCGAGGGCAACATAATTCCCAGATGGGCGGGAAATCTTAATTGGGGATACGGACATCCAATATTAGAGTTTTTGTACCCTCTCCCTTCATATTTTGCTTCACTTTTTCATTTTTTGGGATTTTCGTTGGTTGACGCCACTAAGCTTGTCTTCGGAGCATCTTTTGTTTTGAGTGCACTAGCAATGTACATTTCTGTTAGGGAATTATTAGGAGACAGAAAAGCTGCTTTATTAGCAGGATTGCTTTATGTGACTGCGCCATATAGATTTGTTGATTTATATGTCCGAGGAGCTATCGGTGAGCATGTTGCATTTATTTTTTCTCCATTAATTTTTTATTTTCTTCTTAAACTAAGTAAACGTTATTCAGTTTGGTATTTGATTGGAGGAGGTTTATCGTTTGCTGCTCTTAATCTTTCACATAATGCTATTAGCTTAATGTTTGTTCCTCTTTTTGGGGCATATGCAGCTTTTTTATTATTACATTCTAAAAATAAAATTAAGCTTATTCTTGCCTACTTAGCAACTATTCTTCTTGGTTTTGGCTTGTCAGCTTTTTTCTGGATACCTGCATTTATGGAGGGAAAATATACATTAAGAGATATTGTTACCGGAGGCGGCGAATACAAATCGGGCTTTGTTACTGTTAAAGATTTCTTTTTTGGACAATGGATCTATGGTGGGACTTTAACTTTAAGCAAGCAAATAGGAGTTATTCAATGGATTGGTATATTTGTCGGTGTTATTTCCACATACCTTCTGCATAAAAATAAAAATAAATTATGGATAGTAAGTTTAGGCGGTCTGGTTATTTTGGGGATAACCCTGTTTTTAATGACTGAAACTTCAGATCCGATATGGAAATCTGTTTCTATGCTTCAAAAATTTCAGTTTCCATGGAGGTTTCTTTCGCTAACGGTTTTTTTGGGCGCATTATTAGGCGCGATTGCATTCCATTCGTTAATGAGTAAGCGTAAGAGAATTTTATTACTAATAATAGTTGTCGGCTTATTGATAGCTAACAAAGATTACTGGCATGCGAATGGTTTTTTATCAAAACCGGAAAGTTTCTTTACGCAGATTTACAATGGCACTACCGATACGGGTGAAAGCGCTCCGATATGGTCAGTTAGATTTATGGAAAAAAGGCCCAAGTCAAAGTTTGAGATAATAGGGGGATACGGAAAAATAAGAGAGATTAATAGGAATTTTACGAAAAGAGAATATCAA
>CAZRWL010000033.1:0-7511 GCA_964603935.1 uncultured Gammaproteobacteria bacterium
GTGGAGGCATAAGGGATTTTTCAACCGCCTCAAATTCTGCTATATTAGAAGCTGGCTGGAAACCTTTAACTTTTTCTCGAATGTACGACGAATATGCACGATGGTGGTTTAAACTTCAGCCATAATTTATTAATATGAAGATTCTAATAACGGGTGGAGCAGGGTATATAGGCGGTTTTATGGTTAAAGCGTCTTTAGATAAGGGCTACGAAGTTGTAGTTGTGGATAACTTGGAAGGGGGACATGGGGAAGCTATAGACAAAAGAGCAAGCTTTGTTGATGGTGATCTGAGAGATAAAAAATTTGTTGATAGTATTTTTTCGACTCAAACGTTTGATTGCGTAGTGCATTTTGCAGGTTTTATTTCAATGGCGGAATCAGTTAATAGCCCATATCTTTATTTCAATAACAACGTAAGCACATCTTTGAATATAGTCGAAGGTATGGCTAAAAACAATGTGAGTAACTTTATTTTCTCTTCAACTGCCGGTGTTTACGGAAATCCAATTAAAATACCAATTGCAGAAGATCATCCGAAAAATCCAACAAATCCATATGGAGAGAGCAAGTTAATGGCGGAGAGAATTCTTTCTTGGTATGGAGAAATATTTAATTTAAATTTTGCCTGCTTGCGATATTTCAATGCATCTGGAGCGTCATCGGATGGCACGATGGGCGAAAATCATTCTCCTGAAAGTCATTTGATTCCAAACGCAATAAAATCAATACTTGATAGAACTAAATTTACCTTATATGGAAATGATTATCCTACCTCCGATGGAACGTGTATCCGAGATTATATCCATGTTTCGGATTTGGTGAATGCGCATATTCTTGCAATTTCCAAACTCGCAACTGATGGGGGAAAATTGTTTTATAATGTTGGTACGGGTAATGGTCACTCCAATAAAGACGTGCTTGATATGGTTATGAAGGTGAGTGGCTTGGAGATTGACATAGAAAATGCGGAAAGAAGGCCGGGTGACGCGTCTATTTTAATCGCTGATCCAACTTTAATTAAAAAAGATTTGAAATTTGAGCCTAAATATTCGGATCTTGAGACAATTGTGAGATCTGCATGGGAATGGCACAAGAAATTAAAAATGAAAAATGAAAAATGAAAAATTTGTCTCTAATATTTATTCTCACCATTTTCTTATCAATTTTTTTTAATCGTCCAGTATCTGCGCAGTCCAGTTATGTTTTGCCTTATCCTTCTTTTATGCCGGGTAGTACTTTTTACAAATTAAATCTTCTTAAAGAGAAAATAATGAAATATTGGTATTTTGGTGATTTTGGGCAATTTAATTACAATCTTAAATTGTCCGATAAATATTTGGTTGAGGCTAAAACACTATTTGAATATAAGCAGTATTTGTTAGGATATAGGGCCTTGCAAAAGTCCGATTCTTTTTTTGTAAAAATTTTACCTGCAATAGTAAGTGTAAAGATAAATGGCAAGAATATTGCTTCGAAAAAGAGAATATTGGAAGAAGCATCAGAAAAACATATAGAAACACTTGATGCGATAAGGAATAATATCCCCAACGTCTTTTTGTGGCAACCCGAAAAATCATTGCCTACGACTCTTAATTTAGAAAAAATTATTAATCGATCTATTCAGCTTCGATCAGAAATATGAAAAAAATGGCAGTACTTTTATATGGTCTATTTTTATTGTTATTTTCTATTTTCTCTTATGCTTTTGTCGACCCAAATCTTTCTTATTTGAAAAATATTTACTCTGGTTTTGCATTCTCAAACAGGCCTTTAGCAACGTTTTTTTATGGAATATCCGTAATTATATTTTTTATTTTTTACGGGTTTTTCATCTGGTTGGGGCTGAAAAAGAAATTGCAAATAAGAGAAATATTAACATTAATAGCAATTACTGCCGGAGCATTATTTTTTTCATATCCCGCTATACTCTCTTATGATATTTTTAATTACGTCACGACTTCGAAAGTATTATTTTTTTATCACGAGAATCCTTATGTAATCATGCCGATTGAGTTTGCAGGCGATCCGCTTTTGGGATTTACCCGTGCGGCAAACAAGACAGCCTTGTATGGTCCATTTTGGATACTGTTAGCAGGAGTACCCAATTTATTGGGATTTGAAAATTTCATTATTACACTTTTTAGCTTCAAGCTTTTTATTGTAGTTTTTTATTTTTTTACAGTTTTTTTTGTCTGGAAACTGTCGAAAAATGTTATTTCTGTAATCTTATTTGCTCTTAATCCGCTCGTAATTATAGAGACATTAGTGAGTGCACATAATGATGTTGTCATGATGTTTTTAGTGCTTTTTTCTTTTTTTCTTTTAACCAAGAAAAAAATATTTTTAGGAGTAGGTTTTTTTACTTTATCTATCCTAATCAAATATTCAACCATACTCCTGATTCCTGTATTTGCGTATCTTGCTTGGAGATTAATTAAAAATAGAGAAATTGACTGGACGAAGATTTATCTTTCATCCTCGCTGCTAATGCTAGCTGCGTTTTTGCTTTCCCCAATTCGGGAAGAGATTTATCCATGGTATTCTATATGGTTTATTGCCTTTGCTTTTTTAACATTAAATAAAAAAATATTATTATACATATCTATTGCTTTTTCTCTTAGCCTGCTTTTTAGATATACTCCGTATATGATTGCGGGAACATATGCGGGCTTAACGCCATTTGCAAAAGAAATAATTTCCTTTGCTCCTCCGGTATTAGTTTTTGCATATTATGTTCTTAAAAAGAAAGTTTGAGATTTTTCTTCTAATTATTTTTTTCCTTTTTTCTTTCTGGCTTATGGATAAGTCATTTGGTTACAATGGGAACAAGCATGATTTTCGTATTGCAAGGCACCAAATAGGAGACTTTGGGCTTCATTTATCCCTAATTCGGTCCTTTTCTTGGGGAAATAATTTCCCGGTGGAATCTCCATTTTTTCCCGGTAGACCGTTGCCATATCATTATTATTTCGATTTGCTTGTGGGATCTTTGGAGAAAATTGGATTACGTATAGACGTAGCATTTAATGGAGTTAGCATAATTTCATTTATGGCACTTCTTTTTTTAATATATAAGTTGCCGCAATTGATCTTTAGAAAAAGCAAATTATTGGGAGTGTTGTCTGTTATATTATTTATATTTCACAGCAATCTTACATTCATTGATTTTTTTAAGGAAAAAGGATTAGCGCTTTCAATTTTTAAAGATTTTTGGTTGCTACCGGACTATATCCATAAAGGTCCATTTGATGGATCAGTGATTTCCACTTTTTTTACTTTAAATGTCTATTTAAATCAGCGGCACTTAATTGCTGCATTCGCAATAAGCTTAGCTGTGATTTATTTTTTGTTGTCGAAGTTAATGAAATCAGGAAAAATTTCCAATAAAACGTTGATTTTATTAGGATTGCTTTTGGGAATTTTGTCCAGAGTGCATGCGCTCACATTTTTCTCAACATCGGTCGTTTTATTTTTCCTCCTTATTCTCTTCAAGCGTTCACGTCTTCTCCTCTTTCTTTTTATTCCCGCATTAATAGTTTTTTTCTTTCATGCGAAAGATATTGTTGGGCAGGATGTTGGTCATGTTTTTTATAATCTCGGATTTATATCTCAAAGGCCCGTATCATTTATAAATTTTAGCTATTATTGGATAATGAACTTGGGAGTAGCGATTGTTCTTATTCCGCTTGGTGTTTTTTTGTCGGGAAAAAAACAAAAATTAATTTTTTTAAGCGTACTTTCCCTATTTTTAATAGGAAATATGCTTCAGTTAAGCTTTCTAATGAACCACAACCATTCTCTTTTTAACTTCTTCATAATTTTTGCCAACTTCTACATTGCCTATTTTTTGTTAGTTTTAATATGTAAATATAAAAATTTTATAGGGGTGGCAGTATTTATTTTTATTTTCTTGTTGTTAACCGTGTCGGGAGCGATAGATCTGATGGCTGTGAAGAATGATTTTCAAATTAGCTTAAAAGATGCGCCGCCAAATAAATTTATGCAATGGGTAAAGACAAATACTAAAAAAAATGATATTTTTTTGGCAAAACAAGAAATTCTTGATCCCGTTACTCTTTCAGGTAGAAAAAATTATCTGGGCCACTCATATTACCTTTCTGTAATGGGTTATAACTATTCAAAAAGGTTAAGTAATGCCAAATCATTTTATGAAGCAAAGGATTTAAAGACTATTAAAGAAATGCGAAAGGAGAGGATCACGTATATGGTTGTTCCCGTAAAACCCGTCGCTGATTTTAATTACAATGTAAGTTTAATTTATCTTGATAAACAGCTGCAGAAAGCGTATGAAGACAGTGATATTGCAGTATATAAATTATGAAACGTTTTTTGCCGTCTGTAATTATTTTTACTGTTGTTTTTGTCATTTATTTCGCGGTGGGGACTAACTATACTTTTAGGCCAAAATGGGCTGTAGATTATTTTAATCCAATGGCACAGTCTTTGATGCACTTCCGCCTGGACATTCAAAATCCCGGACAAACGCATGATTTGATTAAATATCAGGATAAGTGGTATACCCCTTGGGGGGTTTTACCGGCAATCTTACTTATTCCAATACAGCTTTTAAAAGGGAGATTTGTTCCCACCCTTTATCTCTCCTTATTGTTTTCAAGCGCCACTACCATAATTGTATTTCTCTTGTTGAAGCGTTTGCAGAAAGAGTTCCTTCACAATCTCACAACGGCAGGCATATATGCAATACTTGCTTTGTTTACTTTTGGAACAGTACAATTTTACGTTGGCACTTTGGGAAGCGTATGGCATGTTAATCAAATCGTGTCTTCTTTCTTTGGTGCGGTGGGCATTTTTATTATTCTTAAAAAGAACCGATCTCCAATCGATTACTTTTTTTCATCTCTATTTTTTGGTATAGGATTTTTGGGTAGGCCTACTTTAATATTCTTACTCTCATTACCAATCTCTCTTTTCATGTTTGATTTGTTTATAGATAGAAAATTATATTTGGATAAAAAAATAAAATACATAAAACAAGCATTAATTATTTTTATATTGCCAATCTCTCTATTTTGTTCAGTTTTTTTTCTCTATAACTATGTTAGATTCGAAAATATTTTTCAAACTGGATATGACTATATTCAAGAGTCTGGTAATCTGCAAGAGATAAGGGTGAAAAATGGCTTAAGTTCATTGAGGAACATTCCTCAAAATGCATGGTATCTGCTCTTTGAGTTTCCAAGGCTGCAAGTTGATAAGAATAATATTATTTTCAATTTTAATCTTTATGGGAATTCAATATTTTTTCTAAGTCCGCCATTTTTAACTATTTTCTTGGCACCTCTTGTTATCAGAAAGAAAGGAGAGATTCAGATTAATCCCCTTATAGCTTCCTTGTGGATCGCTGTATTTGCGACTATAATTCCGATTCTCATGCATTATAGCAGTGGATGGATGCAATTTGGTTACAGATACTCTTTAGATATTGCAGTTTTGCTATTGTTACTTTCTGTGTTCGGGATCAAAGGAAAATTGAGCGCTCTGTATATATTGGGGATTATATTTTCAATTACAATGTACATGTTGGGAATTAGATCTCTTATGTAATCCATGAAAAATAAACTAAAATTTTTATTGCCAATTATTATTGCTGCAGTTTTCGGTGTTATCGCGGGATTTCCTCTTCTGCACAGGGGTTTGCCTCCGACACACGATGGGGAATACCATGTTATTCGATTCTACGAATTCGAGAAAGTCCTAAGAAGTGGAAGTTGGTATCCCCGTTGGGCTCCTGATTTAAACCATGGTTATGGTGTTCCGCTTTTTAACTATGTCTATCCCTTGCCAAATTATGTTGCCTCTGCTTTGCACGTATTTGGCGTGAATTTTATTGATGCTTTTAAGATCAATATGGTTTTAGCAACAATAATTGGCTCAGTATTTTTTTACTTATGGGCAAAGCAATTTTGGGGGAATTTAGGAGGCATTGCTTCTTCGGTTTTTTATACTTTTTCCCCCTATCATTTTGTGGATATTTACATAAGAGGTTCTGTGGGTGAGGTATGGGCGCTTGCGTTTTTTCCGGCATTTTTATGGGCATATACAAGATTTGTTAAATCTAGGCAAAAAATATTTTTAATATTTTCATCATTATTCCTTGGACTAATAATCTTTTCTCATAATATTCTAGCTTTAATGTTTTTCATTTTTTCCTTGTCGTACGTTACTTTTTCGATTTGTATGGAAAAGAACAAAAAATACTTAATAATTAATACTTTTTACTTACTAGTGCTTGGTCTTGGATTGTCTGCAATTTTCTGGTTGCCTGCCCTATATGAGACAAAATATGTAACGGGATTGCAAATTTTTGACGTCTCTTCTCATTTTCCGCAACTATATCAGCTTCTAATTCCTTCTTGGGGATCAGGTTTCAGCGGGGCGGGTTTGCAGCAAGAGCTCTCTTTTCAAATTGGTATTGCTAATTTAATTGCTGTCTTATTAAGTTTAATTGCAATACTTCTTCGTCGCAAAGTGAATATAATTATTTTGTTTTTGACTTGGTTTGTTTTTATTTTTTATTTAATGCTAAATATTTCTTTGCCGATATGGAAAGCGGCTCCCTTTATGAATTATTTTCAATTTCCATGGAGATTGTTGAGCCTTGAAATGTTTTTTGCGTCTTTCCTGGCGGGGAGTATTTTCTCTTTAAATATCAAGAATAAGTTTATAAATTTATTTCTTGCAATTCTCCTAATATTTATAGCGTTTATTTTAGGAATAGGATATACTAAGCCGGCCTATTATCATGATAGGACTGATGATTATTATACCTCTAGATCTAATTTTATTGATGGGACAAATAGCATAGGTAATGTTTTTAATACAATTTGGTTTAATCAAAATCTTAAAAAACATAGTGAGAGAATCATGATTGGTAATGGCCGGCTTAAATCCTCGGTTATAAAGCCAACAAATCACATATATTCCGTTTCGATTATTTCGGAATCAAAAATAACAATTAATATCGCTTATTTTCCTTCATGGACAGTATTTATTGACGGAAAGAAAACAACAACGAGACAAGATGTCAACGGATTAATCTCACTTACCGCATCCCCGGGCAATCATTTAATCGAGCTAAAATTTGAGGATACGCCGATAAGAACAGTCGCCAATCTTATATTTTTGGCGTCATTTTTTTCCATAATGTTTTATGGTATTAAGTGGTATAATTTTTATAAGTTGAGTAATTATGAAGGAAAAAAAGAAAGATAAAGACTGGATTTTTTGGACAACAATTATTATCAGTTTTGTTTTAATTGAACATAATAGCGCTGACCCGCTTTTTATTTTGGCGCTTGCCATAATACCGTTTCTCGCCCTTTTTTTTCATTACAAAAAAAATTTTTATCCTCTTATCTTATACATATTAATTATTGGCGTTTTAGGCAGAATCACCGAATATTATCACTCAGGGTATGGGTCGGATGCGTTATTGGCTGTTCGTGATTTTATAGGCTATTTTGTGCACG
>CAZRWL010000034.1:0-6980 GCA_964603935.1 uncultured Gammaproteobacteria bacterium
TAAGCGCAGTAAGCTTGGGATTTGCAGCCTCCTTCAAGCATTATGTATTTTTTTATCTATTATTTTTTCTGCCATATATTTATCAGAGTAAAAAAATGCTTGTAATTTCAAATATCCGCTATATTTTTTATACTTTATTGACAATTTTTATTGTTTCTGTACCTTTCATTATTTTAGCACCAGTTGGATTTTTTCGTAGCCTTTCATTTATTGAATTAACTAATTGGCATAAAACATGGGGATGGAATATATGGGTTGCCTTAAGAGATACTTTACATATTTCTTTTTCAACTCATCAAATGTGGTTTGTGAGAACAGCACTTAGTCTTACTACGGTTTTTTTGTTATTTCGATATTTTCGGCTAGATTCGTTTAATAAAGTTTTCGTAGCATCGGGAGTAACAATGTTTGTTTACCTTGTATTTAGCCAATGGACTACTCCTGCATATTTCACATTTTTAATTCCCCTTTTGGGTCTAAGCGCGTTCGACATTAAAAACAAGTAAATGAAGTTATTGTATAATAAAGGGTATGAAGATTGCGCTGGACATGTCGCCTCTTAAAAGCGGACATTACCTACAGCACAGAGTAAGAGGAACAGGATTTTATTTACAGAACTTGAAGGCTTCACTTGAAAAGTATTATCCGGACAATAAGTACATCTATTTTGACAGAGGTGATTCTTTGAAGGATAAGATTGATGTCATTCATTACCCTTATTTCGAGCCATTTTTCTTAACCCTTCCGGTATTTTCCAAAAGTCAGATGGTAGTTACAGTGCACGACCTTACCCCATTGGTTTTTCCGGACCATTTTAGGCCGGGATTAAAAGGCAGTCTGAAATGGCGGATCCAAAAACTGGGTTTAAGAAAAGCAAAAGCTATCATTGCGGATTCCGAATCATCAAAAAATGACATTATTAAATTTGTCGGAATTGATCCCGGGAAAATTAGAGTTGTATATTTGGCCGCAGGAGAGGAATTTAAAAAAATTCAAAGCTCATCCGTTCGGCAAGCTCAGGACAAGGTTCAAAGCTTGAGAGAAAAATATAAATTGCCGGAGAAGTTTGTGCTATACGTTGGGGATGCTACATGGAACAAGAACTTACCGAGATTGATGGATGCAGCAATTAAAATAAATGTGCCCCTCGTAATGGTTGGAAAAGCCCTAACAGGGAAGATGGTTGATGTGCGAAATCCGTGGAACAAGGATTTAATTAAGGTTCAAGCCTTGGCAGGTGAAAATAAGAATATCATTCGTTTGGGCTTTGTTCCATCCGAAGATTTGGTTGCTATTTATAACGAGGCAACTCTTTTTGTTATGCCTTCCCTGTACGAAGGTTTTGGATTACCAGTACTTGAAGCCATGAGCTGCGGATGTCCTGTGGTTACATCGAAAGAAGGTTCTCTTGCGGAAATTGCAGGAAACGCTTGTAAATATGTAGATGCTTATGATTTGGATAGCATTGCAAGGGGAATCAATGAGGTTTTTAGTAACGATAGTTTGCAGCAAGATTTGTCAAAAAAGGGATTGATTCAATCGAAAAAATTTACCTGGAATAAGACAGCCAGAGAAACAACAAGTGTGTATGAGGGTATTGTAAAAGACTAAATTAAACTTGCCGCTTTTTTCCCTAACTCTATTCCCTGATTAAGATCTCTGTCGTACGGGTACATAAAGTCAATATTTACCATATATAGGTTGGGGGACGGTAGTTTAATCGGCGGAAGTCTCTTAAGGGCGCCAGTTTTAAATATGGTTTGAGCTCTTGAGATACGGGAAATGTGAGATCTGATAATCCATGAGCTATCGTAATTCTTATTGATTTTTTTTAGAACGCGAGTATATTGCCTTAACACTTCTTGATCTGAAATTTTAAATCGCTTGTCGTTTCTATGCAAATAATTTGCAAGATATACAATAGACTGTCCGCCATAATGTTTTTTATCCAGCATATTGGTGTGTTCGATCATAACTAATACTGGCGATTTTCTGTCACAGATATTCAACCAATATTGAGATTGAATAGGATGTTTTAACTCCAAGATTAGGCAAATTGCGCCCAGGTGATCTATTGAATTAAGGCTAGATCGAAATTTTTGGGAAAGACCCTCTTTCACAAGAAGATTTGCGACTGGTGAAACTGTCGTAATGATTGCCTTATCAAATTTGCGCTCAATATTTTTTTCTTTTATTAAAACTCCGTTTTTGACTGATTTAATTTCTGTAATTTCGACTCCAAGTTTAACCGTGCCTTCTCTTTTTTTAATTTCTCCCAAGAGCTTATCGAAAAGTATTTTTACGCTTCCGTCAAAATATCCTAACTTTAAACTTCTTCCCCTGACTCTTCCCCATAACCAAAGGGCGGATATTTTATCGGCAAATTTTGAGAATTTTCCTTCGAGAAGGGGTCCCCATATTTTTTCGTACACTTTGTTTCCGGCATATTTTTTGATCCATTTTTCTGCAGGAATTACATCCAAAACAGGCAATGGAGCTGGTAGATATCTCAAAAACGCCAATGTTATTCCGCAACGCAATCTATCTATGAGAGAAAGCGGGGAAAATTTAAGAATATCAAGGGGTGAACTGAAAGGGTAAATTTTGTTTTTCTCGTATATTCCTGTTCTTACTCTATAAAATTTGAGTTTGTCTGCGATATTAAATTCCCTTGTCATGTTTTTTATGTGCTTGTGGGACGTAAAGAAATGATGGTAGAATCTTTCAATATAATTATTTTTTACTTTAATATAGCTTCCCATGCCCCCGGGATATTTAGAGCGTTCGAATATTACAACTTTATGCCCTTTTTTCGCTAGTTCGTACGCCGCAGAAAGCCCTGTAATTCCTGCTCCTATTATTGCAATTCTCATATTTATTCCGAAGACCCCTTTCTTCTAGAAGTTGAAGTCCTGATAATACTTTTAACTATATATTTGGGTCTTTGTTTTACCTCTTCAAATATTTTACCGATATATTCTCCTAAGACACTTATTCCCAAAAGCTGGATTGCCCCTATAAACAATATGGCAATTAATACCGTTGTAGTTCCTTGCGGAGTGTTTGGCAGAAAAAGCCTTAATATAATTTGTAAAATTATCGCGCATAAAGCTATAAAAAAAACTACAAAGGAAAGTATTGTCATTAACTGTAATGGCACATAAGAAAATGAAAGTATGCCTTTTGTTGCCCAATTCACGTTTTTAAGGAAACTATTGGTTGTTTTTCCAAACATCCTTTCCGGCCTTACGTAAGGTACTCCTGTTTGTTTAAATCCTACCCAAGCCCGTAACCCTCTTAAGAATCTATCTCTTTCAGGAAATTTCTTGAGTATATTTACAACTTTTCTGTCAATAAGGGAAAAATCTCCCGCATCCAGAGGGATTTTAATGTAAGACATTTTGTGAAACAATCGATAGAATAGTTTGTAGGCAATCGCCATGTAAAGAGGCGCTTCTCTTTTTGTTCTTATTCCATACACCACATCGTATCCCTCAACCCATTTAGAGTATAATTTTTCAACAAGTTCGGGAGGGTCCTGAAGATCGCCATCAAGAAGAACGACTGCATCGGAATTAGCAATTTCCATCCCGCTTGTAAATGCCATTTGCGAACTAAAATTTCTTGAGTGATTAACTCCGATTACATGCTTATCTTTTTTTACAAGTTCAATTAAAATTTCTTCCGTATTATCAGGACTCCCGTCATTTACAAAAATTATTTCATAATCAACATTTATTTTCTTGAATATTTTTGTCAGCCTCTCATGCATTATGGGAATAGCTTGAGCGTCTTTGTAGCACGCGATAATTGCAGAAATCTTTTTTTGTTTCATACGGCTTATCTTTTTAAATTAACATACCAAGGCTTGTTGCTTTCGACCATTTTTCTGACCATGCTTGGGATTTCTTCTAATGTTTCCGGCCACTTTGCTTCGATGTTTGTAAAAATACCCATTACTTTTTTATCCTCTTCTGCCCAATGACAAAGCGCATGATCTAAATAATCTTTATTTCTTCCAGACCCTATTAATTTAACTGGAATGCGTTCGTAATTTATGTAGTTTCTGATTGTTTCAAAAGGTCGATAGAGAAGAAATGAGCTCATAGAATAAACAATAGGTATCTTGCCTTCCAGCGCAAGTCCTACTGCAATTCCCATCATGCTTTGTTCGGCAGCTCCGCAATTGATAAATCTCCTCGAGATATCTTGCCGTATGCGATCAAATACCCCGTATCCTAAGTCGCCTACGATTAACCATATTCTGGGATTTTTTGCCATTTGCCTATAAAGCTCATAAGCAAACCATCCCCGCATACTCTTGTGTCTGTATTTTACATTAAATCCTATCATTTTAATAATTCTAAAGCTTTTGCGTAATCATTTTCCTTCATGGTGTAGTAATGAGCATCCTGACCATTGAGAAAGGGCAGCTGTTCAACGTTTGTTCGTTTGATAATGATGTTCGGACAGAATGCTCTTAACCTTTTAATTAGCCTTAAGGAATTAATTTTACCATAAGCTCCGTATTCATTAAGATTGACATATACTTTTAAATTATCGATTTTATTATCTGTTTTTATTCTCAGTGTTTCCCAAATGGATCCTTCTGCGGCTTCGCCATCACTTATTAGGCAGTAAATATTCTTTTTCTTTTCAGCCATAGCCATGCCAAGAGCAATAGGCAGTCCCTGTCCAAGACTTCCTGTCGTGCACCAAATTCCGTTTTTTTCATCTCTTCCAGGATGAATCCCATGTTTTTTAAGTAAATATTCAGGGTCTCGTCCTTCGTGTTTTTCTAGAACGCAATAAAGAGCAACCGCAGCATGACCTTCAGATAAAATAAATTTATCTGCTTTCTTTTTTAGATCATATATTTCCTCAATAATGTCTACGGCGGACAAGCAGCTCCCGATATGAGATTTTTTGTATTTATACGATATCTCAATTATTCTTCTTTTTAAATTTTTATTTTTCATGGCTACTAAGGTTCCAGTCGTAAGTTTTCTTAAGACCGTCCTCAAGAGAGAATTTAGGTTTCCATTTAAGATATTTTTTGATTTTGGATATGTCTGTTACCCAATGGGAAGTATCCCATAATCTCTTCGGAAATGTTCCTTTCTCAATTTTTACTTTTTTTCCCGCAATTTCGAAAAGTATTTTGACCACCTCATCATTTGTGTACTCCAAGCCTGTTCCCATATTTAATATTTGCCCTGATAACTTTTTTCCTTGAAATATTGTCTTAATGTAAATATCGACTATGTCGTCTATATATATAAAGTCTCTTCTTTGGTTTCCGGGGGTAAGTTTAATTGCTTTATTTTTAATAACTGCTTTTATGATTGTTGGTATAAAGCGTTTATTCTCTTCTAAGGGGCCATAAACAGAAAACGGTCTTAATGTAACGATAGGTTTTTTATATTCTCTTGCGAACACCTGACATAGGAGTGTTGCAGATGTTTTTGTCGCAGCATAAAAACTTATCGGTTCTGTCAATTCGCTTTCTCTCATGGGCTTGTTTTTTGTTCCGTATTCTGAAGATGACCCTGTGTTTACAAACATTTTATAGCCTATGTTTTTACTGGCATGCAATAAATTTAAAGTACCTTTTATATTAACGTCTGTCATTTTTTCAACATCGGCTTCATTACGATAATCGCTGTAAGTTGCCAGATGAATAATAAAAATTGGATTTATTTTTTTGACAATTTTCGTTAACTTATTCTTATCCAGGAGGTCGACATAGTGAATTTTTACCTTATCCAAAATATCTTTTATTCGCCAAAGATTGCTGGATTTCCTTAGGGTAAGGTCGATGTTGTATCCAGAGTTAATAAGCTTTTTCGTGAGGTTTGCTCCGATAAATCCAGCACCCCCTGTTATTAAAATACTTCTACGTGATAGAATATTCTGCATGGTTGATATTATATGTGCATTGTGTGGCCAAAAGCAACAAATCAGGGTGCTTTACGAAGCAACCTTTAATGACAAGTATCTATCCGAAAAAACGTATTCTGCAAGACGTTTGCCGGATAGAATTCACTACAGGATTCTAAAGTGTCAAAAATGCAGCCTTATTTTCTCTTCTCCCGTTTTTCCTGCTGAAAAACTTTCTAAATTCTACAGAAAGAGCATGTGTAGTTATGAAGATCAAGTTCCATATTTAATTAAGACATATTTAAAAATATTAGAGCAAATCAAAAGTGATTTACCTAAAAATCCAAAAGTTTTGGAAGTCGGTTGCGGAACTGGCTTTTTTCTTAAAGCACTTATTGATAAAGGTTTTAGTAGGAATGTTTTCGGAATCGAACCGAGTTTAAAAATGGTATTAGACGCAGCTCCGGCTTTGCGAAAGAAGATCAAGGTAAATATTTTTAAATCCAGTCTCTTTCCAAAAAATAGTTTTGACTTAGTTCTCTGTTTTCACACTCTGGACCACATGTTTGATCCGAAGGAGTTTGTTCGAGGAGCGCACTCTATGCTTAAGAAGAATGGATACGTTATTGCAGTGGTTCACGACACGGAAGGCTTGTCAGTCAAACTGTTCGGAGAAAAATCTGCAATTTTTGATATAGAACATATTTATTTGTTTAATAAAAAAACTTTGCAAGAAATATTTATGCGAAATAGTTTTAAAATCGTAAAAATATTTGATCTTATTAATACCTATTCTTTAAATTACTGGATACAAATGAGCGGTTTTCCCGGCATTATAAAAAAATATACAGTATCCATTTTGAGTAAGCTCAGACTTGGCAAAAGAGAAGCCTCTATTGTTGCTGGCAATATAGTTCTTATTGCCAGGAAGAGCGTATAGTTTATCGATTTAATATATAATTTAGTTATGAAAAAAAGAATTAGGTATTTTGGGAAATATTTCTTAAAACAAGAATTAGTAGCTGGTAGTATTTATATCTTTATGGGTTCTGTAATTGCCAACGTATTTAATTTATTTTTTAGTCTATTCATGAGTAGAA
>CAZRWL010000035.1:0-6649 GCA_964603935.1 uncultured Gammaproteobacteria bacterium
ATGCTTTTATTCCCGGAGAATTGACAATTACTTTGGGGAATATAGACCGCGAACATGTAAAAGCTGCTCTTTTGTCCTTTCTTCCGTATAGAGAAGTTATAAGACCAACTTTTATGGAGAAATCCGCAGACTGGCTAACCAAAAATTTTCCCCTTGAAAAAACGTAAATAAATTTGCCTCACAACTTTAAATAAAGTAAAATACTAAAGCTTGTGCCCGTAGCTTAATTGGATAAAGCATCAGATTGCGGATCTGACGACTGTGAGTTCAAGTCTCACCGGGCACACCAAGGAGGGTTCGCATAGCGGACAATTGCACGAGTTTCGAAAACTCGAAGGAGCAATCCTTACACAGGTTCGAATCCTGTACCCTCCGCCTTCGTCTCGCTGAAGCTCGACTTCGGCGGACGCAGTCCGCAAAGAGCGAAAGCGGAATGTCCTCGTAGTTCAGTTGGATAGAGCGTCGGGTTCCGAACCCGAAGATCGAGGGTTCGACTCCCTCCGGGGACACTTTAAAAATTTTATGAAAATACAATTTTCAGCAGGAGGTATAGTTTATAGAAAGGAAAACAATAACGTTTTTATTCTCGTGTCTCAACACTCGCAGCATCATGGATGGGTATTCCCCAAAGGCTTGATCGGGGATCATGTTGAAGGAGAGAACAAGGAAGAAACTGCTTTAAGGGAAGTCAAAGAAGAAACCGGAGCTATTGGTAAAATCGTAAAAGCATTAACGCCTGTTACCTATTGGTTTGTCCTTGAGGGGGAAAAAATTAAAAAAACCGTATATTATTTCTTGATGGAATATGTTGGCGGAGATATTACCAAACACGATCATGAAATGGAGGCAGTTGATTGGCTGCCAAAAGAGAAGGTTGAAAAAAGATTAAGCTATAAGTCAGATAAGCAAGTCTGGAAACAGGCTTTAGAAATTCTGAATTCTAAATTGTAAATTTTAGATTAGTTTTGGAGGGATCGCATAGTGGTCGAGTGCGTACGCTTGGAAAGCGTATATGTCCGAAAGGATATCGGGGGTTCGAATCCCCCTCCCTCCGCTAAATTTTATTGACAAAGACCTCTCAATCTGTTTCAATTTAAATGTGGATCCAAATTTGAATAATATTACACCTGAAAGAAGAGAAGAAATTTACAATATTTTGGCAGATGCCATGATCGATGGAATTGAGAAAATGGAGATTTCTGAAGAAGAGTCAAAGAAATCAGTAGAATATATACTGCAAAATTTAGAATCTGTAAAAACCCAAGCTGAACTCATAACCCTCTTAGAGCAATTATGCAAAACATGGCCAACCTACAACAATGTTTATCATAAATTGCTTAATGAACAGCAAGCTTCCAACGATCAGAAAAAAATAGCAGAAGTAGAGAATTCTATAAATAACATAACGAACAACGCTTGATATGCCGGATGCAGTAGTTCCTGAGATACAATTCAAAGCTACAGAAACCCTTCATTATGGTGGGGAAACTACGATTGGTGGATTAACTCCTGAAATGCAAGCAGCTAAAACTAAAGCTTCTGAGCTGAGAAAAGAAAAAGCAGGTAGCGCAAACGCCAAAAGCTTTCTGGAATCATACAAAAATAAGCCCGCTGAGAGAAACCTTACAGGACAAAATAAAGAGGATTTAAATTTAAGATTCGGAGCAGGAGAGGCGAAGAGAAATGCCAGTGGGAACATAGAAGTTCCTACCACCCCGGAGGCAAAAGCGCTTTACGACGAAGCTCAAGCCGAAATCAAAAGCATCAACAATTTTTTTCAATACGTTGAGATAACTGCTGAAGTAAAAAAATCAGGTAGGTCTATATCTGCTGTTTTGAGCGAAAGAACAACAAAAGGAATTGAAGGGCCAAGAAGTCAAGCGGAATTTGACACGCAAAAAGAACAGGTTTTGGATTATTTAATTAACTCAGAAGTTATCCAAAAAGGCTTACCTGAAGTTGCAGCAATAACAAATGTAGCTGAGAGAAGAAAGTTAATAGAGGAAACTTTAGCCGCAGATCCTACTCTTAGAACAAAAGTTGTAGAAAAAATGATAGGCATAGCGGAGCGCATAAAAGCCCTTCCTGAGCCTGCCGTGAGCAAAGAAGTTAAAGATGCAGAAGATAATAAAAAAGATTCTGAGACGAAAATTACGGAAAATTTGGATTTAGTAAGAGATAGGCTTAAAGATATTGGATTTGATGATATTAGAGCTGACGCCTTAAGAAAAGATGTAGAGAAATATATAAAAGATGGAAAATCTATAGATCAGGTATTAGGCTATCTTAGATCGACATCAATAAGCCGATTATCACACGTCCCTGAAATAGAAGAATACGTTAAAGCAAGTAACTCTATAGATGTTCTTCAAGCGAGATTAGATAAATTTAATGCAACAACAACAGTACCATCAGTGGTTAAAACCACCGAAGATCAATTGGCGGCTGCCCAAAAGATTATTGATGATTTTAATACAAATACAGCCTTAATAGGAGAGTTTAATAGTTATCAAAATATAATAGGAGCTTTTACCAACCAAAAAGATAGCTCTTCATCTACAGTCGAAGGAGGAATATTCTTAAGCCCTGTTGCTCACGGAATTGATCAAATTATAAAATCTCAAAAAACCATACTTAACGCTGACAAAGTGATTAAGGAAAAAGGAGGGCAAAGCAGGAAAGAGTATGATGCATGGAAGGCTGATAGATTAGTTCAGGAATCGAATCTTATTGCTGAAATGAAAAATATTTTACCCTCTTCAATAGCAGAAACTCTAAGCGACAGGTATGATGAAATGGTGACTCTTGAAAAACAAAGAATGGCCAGGGTTGCAAAAGAAGAAGAGGAGAAAGGGAATAAGGCTGTGGCAGATGGAATTAGGAAAATTGAGCAAGCAAAAGAAAAGAAATGGATTGAATACAATCCCACAACTAGAAAAAGAGAAATACATACGGCTGCTTTGGGTGATGATCTAAAATACGCTGCTTATGGAGGAGAAGACGCAGTTAAGAGACTTATTTTCCGAGACAGCGATATTCGCCCAAGTGGTTTGGTTGGCCCGGTTGATTACAGGACAATTGATTTTAACACCCTTCCAGAAGATACAAAGAAAATTCTTGAGGGAGTATACGAAAATCAGAAAGAATCCTACAAGCAAAAATTATTCGGAGATTTCTTTTTAGGAAAAAACTTCATAAACAGAAGGGTTTTCGGAATACAGCTCGGAGAATTGGCTTTAAAGAAGCATGAATACGAACTTTTGCAAAAGAATTTTGGCGAAACATTTCAAAAAGGCATAGAGTCAAAAGCAGAGGCAAAAGCCGCTATGGAAAAACTTAAGGCAAGTGGAATAAAAGTTAATGGCGGTCTATTTTTCTTACTTGCTTTATTGTTTGGAGCGCCTTTTCTGGTAGCAAAAAAAGCATTGGGAATAGGGCAGTAATAAATTAAAATAATTTAGCTTTCTTTTTCCAGAGGGAAATTTTTGGTTAGCCAGTCTGCGGATTTATCCATAAATGTTCGTCTTACCAATTCCCTGTAAGGAAGATAGGGAAGCAGAGCGGATTTGAGATGTTCCCGATCCGTTGTTCCAAGCGTTAGGGTTAATTCTCCGGGAATAAAGGAATGAGTTCTGATGTGCGCCACATCAACCCCTTCTCTTTTTTTGAAATAAAAATCGTATAGTTCCTGCCAAAGGAAAAAATGATCCTCAACAGTTATTCCCTCTGTGGAGATTCTGTATTTAAAATTACTTGGGGCAACAGTATTTAGCGCAAAAGCAACGAAAACAAGAGACAAAACTACCAGCATCAGCATGTATTGAGAGAAAAGAAACAAAATAATTTCGATTAAAAGCATGATCAAAAGACTGGTTAAGTAATATTGTTTGCCTCTTTTTCGAAAAGGTCTTCCGGGGGCTGACCATTCCAAAATTGTTTTCACTTCATGCGGATGGGCAGTTTGAGCATTAATTGCAGAGTCGAGCTTCGGAAGCTCCAATGGTTCTTTGGGTAAATCCAATGGCTCTTTGGGCAAATCCAGATTTTCTTTTGGCAAAAATTCCTGGGCAGTCATAAGCTTATGGTATATCAAGAAGAAGCCATTAGTCAAGATTAAACATTCGCCGGTATCAAGACGGCGGCGTTTTTGAAAACTTTTGATATATTGACATTCTTACCTTCGTGTGTCTAAATAGCGTATACAAAATTATCAAAAGATAATGAAGAACTGGCTGACGTATAAACGGGTGATTGCGGGAATAGCATTTATTGCCGTTTTTTTGTTTGCAATAACCTCTCTGGCTAAAGTTAAGGCGCAAACCATAGCTTTATTTCGGAACTGGGCTTCCTCTGCAGCTCTTGTTGTGTGTTCCCCAGAAGTAAAAGATACCGGAAGATGCGATTTTGTTACAGACGGAACTGATGATCAAAATGAAATAAACCAGGCGATTGCCGATCTTCCGGGAAGCGGAGGAAAAGTGTATCTTACGGAAGGAACATTTTCGATCAACGGAGTTGCGAACACCTTTGGGGGAATACTTATCAGCAGAAATAACGTAACTTTGGAAGGCAGCGGCAACGCAACGCTTCTCAAGCTTACCGACGGCAATACAGACAAAAATGTAATACGCGTTGCCAACAAAATGGCAAATGTAACAATACGGGATTTGCGCATTGACGGGAATAGGTACAAGCAGAATCATTCCCAGCCTTCAGGCCAGCCTTTTGAAACCAACGGAATCCGTGCGGGGTCCACCGGCGCTGCAGTTGTCAATGTTATTGTGGAAAATATTCACGTGGAAAGCTGTAGGCAGTTGTGTATTATGCTGTTTGCAAGCGGAGGGTCTATCCGGAATAACTGGGTGGGACATGCTCATTCGGATACGGTTGAATTCCTCATAGGGCCGGGGGAAATATCCCATAACTACTTTGAGATGAATGGAAATAATGCAGGCGTTGTTATTAGCACGGATGCAGGCGATAACATTGGCATTGTAGGAAACGTTATCAGAATAACCAACGGCGCCAACGTAGGCGTTGCGATACGCACATGGCAGGGGTTTTCCGGAAACAATGTTCAATCAAACACTATTATTGCAGAATCCGGAACCAAACTTGAAAAAGCCATGACTATTGGTACGTCGCAGTCGTTGGTGTCTGGGAATACGGTTCGGGGCGGACAAACCCAAATAGATATTACCGGCAATCAGGTTCTCCTTTCGGACAATCTATTCCAAAACCTTGCTAAAATAACTGTAACCGCAAGCGCAGCTGCTATTATTGACAATTATTTTGTCGTAAAGCCTGCAATAACAGGTCTTAGCGATACGATAATAAGAGATAATATCGGATATTAGCAACGGTGGGTTTTAAGGGAAGTTTTTGGTCAGCCAGTCTGCGGATTTTTCCATAAAAGTTGATTTTATAACCTCCTTGGTGATTTCTTCTGTTGAAATTCTGTATTTGAAATCAGACCGAGCAACAGAGTTTAATGTGAAGGCCGCGAAAACAAAAAACAGAAAACAAGCATCAAGAGACTGGTTAGGTAATATTTTTTCCGGTTCTTGGTTTCGGACAGCCATAAATCCATCGTATATCAGAAGTATATTAGTCAAGATTAAGCATTGATGGTATAATTAACCTCTGGAGAGGTCGCTTAGCGGTCTAGAGCGGATGTCTTGAAAACATCTAAGAATGAAAGTTCTTCGCGAGTTCGAATCTCGCCCTCTCCGCAATTTTTAATTTTATGAGGAAAATTAAAGACGCATTGCATGAGGACTATCTTCGCTCCCTAATGTTTGGCCTTCAAGACGGCATAGTCTCAACAACAGGCGTTGTTATGGGAATCTCTACGGGAACTGGCGATAAACAAATTATAATCCTGGCTGCGCTTGTTGCTGTAGCAGTTGAGGCCTCCTCAATGGCCGCAGGACAGTATTCAAGCGAAAAAGCAGTGCACCAGATGGATAAAAGCGGAAAACATACGGATAGCCTTTATATTGGCGCGCTTATTATGTTTATTGCCTATCTTGTCGGCGGAGCTTTTTCCATTATTCCAACAATTATCTTTAACCAGCCGATCGCAAAGATAATGGCTATCGCGTCCTCATTTGCAGGACTTTTTGTCATTGGCTATCTGAAAGGGTATCTTGTTGAACATAAACCCTTGCGCAGCGCAATTGAATTATTCGCCATTGGTTCCATTGCAACCGCCATCGGAATAGTTGTCGGATATATTCTGAAAGTCTAATTGCGCTACAATTGCCCTCCAAAATTTATTCTCCCAGCTTGTGTTTTTTCATAAATGCTTTTCCTGATCCGGATTTTAGATACTTTTCAAAGTTAAAGGCAGTATATTTGTTAGAAAAAGCGAAATATGAAATGAGCCTAATAGGTAAAAGTGGTTTTGTTGCGGGAACATAACCATTATTGTGTCTTTCAATCCTCTCTTTAAGATTATCCGTACAACCAACATAAGGTCTATCGTTAGAACATTCTAAGATGTAAACATAGTGGAACATATTCGAAGGCGGACTGCGTCCGCTGGAACCCGATCGAAGCCCTCCTCCGCCCTTTGGGCTTCGGCGGGTGAAAGCGGAGGAGACAGGATTCGAACCTGCGCGAGCCTTACGGCTCAGGGATTTAGCAA
>CAZRWL010000036.1:0-6064 GCA_964603935.1 uncultured Gammaproteobacteria bacterium
CGCTAACGCTCCTCGCAATGACAACCGACAGGACAATTGAGATGACGTTTTAAAGAGACAATTCGGAAGACGTGTAACAACTTCGAATTTCACAGCTGTTTTTATCAGCGTAGTATCGTTATTTGTCGCGGTCGTCACTAAAAGCGGGTGGATAGTTTTTTTTAAATGTTTATGCTATAATGGTTCGACTGTTAAATCCTGTTTTCAGGATCAAGAAAGGTGAATTTAATGAATGCAAACATCAACTTCAACTAAAAAAGCTACTTCAATGGCTGACCTGATGAAAAAGGTCGCAGAAGCCAAAACTCCATTTGTCTCTCCTCACAAAGGCGACATGTTGATCGGAACGATTACCAAATTAACCAGCGGCGAGATTTTGGTTGATATAAATGCCAAAACCGAAGCTGTGGTTTTGGAAAAAGAAAGACATATTCTCAATAAAATTCTTTCTTCTTTCAAGGTCGGGGATCAAATTAAAGTTCAAGTTCTCAATCCCGAATCGGATTTTGGCTATCCGGTTGTCTCTTTGCGCCGATCGATTGGGGATATCACATGGGACCGCCTGGCAAAATTGCAAAAAAGCCAAGAGCCGGTCGAAGTGAATTTGGATATGGCAACCAAAGGCGGATTTTTAGCCACAACTATGGATGGAATTTCCGGATTCTTGCCAAATTCCCATACTTCAAGTCTCATAAATCCGCAGGGGCTGATCGGGAAGAAAATTAAAGTTGTTGTGCTGGAGACAAACAGAGAACTTAATAAAATCATCTTTTCCCAAAAACAGGTCATGGGTCAGACGGATTTCCAAAAGCTAATTAAGAATTTAAAGATTGGACAAAAAATTGACGCAGTTGTCTCAAATGTAGCCCCATTTGGTGTGTTTCTCTCTATCCCTGTTGAGTCAGGAAAACTTGCCGAAGGGACTCGCCCTGAGCTTGTCGAAGGGTTCATTCACATCTCCGAAATATCCTGGGAAAATGTAGAAAATATTTCCGAGATGTTTAAAACAGGGGACAAGGTAACGGGTACAGCAATAGGATTTGACAAAGAAAGCAGAAGAGTAAATCTCTCCATCAAAAGATTATCAGCGGATCCTTTTGAAAAAAAGCTGGATGAATTTACAATAGATAAGAAAATCAAAGGAAAAGTTACGAAAATTATTTCAACGGGCGTGCTTTTGGATTTGGGAGACAATATAACAGGACTGATTAAGAAAGAAAAAATTCCGGTTAAGACAGCTTACGAAGAAGGGCAAGAAATTGACGTTACAGTTTCGGCAGTTGACAAAAAACGTCATAGAGTTGAAGTCGCCCCAGTCCTCACAGCAAAGCCGATTGGATACAGATAAATTTTCAATTTTAAATTTTTAATTTTCAATCAATTTTAAATTATTAAATGCTTAAATATTTAAAATTAAAATATTTAGATTTCATTTAAAATTTTAAATTTAAAATTAGTTTGTAGTATAATAACCATGCATGAGATATAAGGCGTTAATGCTTGATATCGATGGAACGCTTATTCGCGTAAAGGAAAAGGCAATGCCTTCAAAAGCGGTTGTTAGCGCACTTAAAAAAGTGAGCAAGATAGTGTCAATTCATCTTGTTACAGCTCGTCCTTTCAATGAAACCCATAATTTGCCCGATCTGTTTAAAGTACTTCCATTTTTAAGCGATAGCATTATTAATGGTGGCGCACAAATCATTAATCCTAATACCCATGAAATTATAACAAGCGTACCTATTCATACGTCATCCTTAAATTTTATAAAAACTCTTTTAACACTTTATCCAAATACAGTTGCCATATCTTCCAAAAATAAATCTTTTTCTCTCCATGATTCCTTAAGGTTAAAAAATATAATTAAAATTGTTGCGATTGGGGTAAGTAAGGCGGACGTACCTATTTTAACGAGCCAATTAAATAGTCTAAAAGACATTGTCACATACGCAACCACTTCGTATAAAAAAGGGAATGACTTAATTATTACCAATAAGAAAGCTACGAAAGAATCAGGCGTTGCATGGCTTAAGAAGAGATATTTTTTGAAAAAGGGGGAGATAATTGGTGTTGGAGATACAACTCATGACTTACGATTTCTCTTAGAATGTGGTATAAGGGTAGCGATGGGAAATGCACAGCAAGAATTAAAAAAAATTGCAGATTTCGTTGCGCCAACAGTTGACGAGGATGGGCTTATCGCTGTTATAAAAAGATATTTATGATGGGCGAAAAAATAACTCCAGAAAAGGCAAGATATAATGACGTAAGAGCGTTTATTTCCCGTGTAGTCGATGCGAGAGAGCTTGGATATGTCTATACATTTCCCGACAAAAGGGTATATTCATCCATAACCAATCCAGAAGAATTTATCAGAAGGGCATGGAGTGGGCATGAGGGTAAAATAGGCCTATATGTCCATACGCCGTTTTGTACGCCCAAACCTCCTCCGGATGGCGTTATACAAGAGATGCATGATAAAGGAATTCTGACGGAAGGACGCGATCATCTCTGCGGTTACTGTAATTTATTTACTACCATAGTGGGTGGAATGCCACGAGGGTATACAGATGATGTGGTTGCAGAAACTAACCTATACAGAGAGCTGTTCAACGGAAAAACTCTTGAGGCGTCTTCCGTATATTTTGGTGGCGGCACACCAACGATGCTTTCGATAGAAGAGCTAAAAAGAACATATGATGCGCTTGAATCCATTGTAGGAAGTTTCCCAGAGGATATAGAAAGAGCAATTGAAACAAGTCCTGATCTCGTGAGCGGAACAAAGCTAGAGGCGATTAAAAATATTGGATTTAACAGAGTTAGTATTGGTGTGCAAACTTTTAATGAAGGAGTTCTTCATTATGCGGGAAGAGATTACGACCCTAGGCTTGGTTATCAAGCAGTTAAAGATGCTCTAGAAATAGGATTTAAAAATGTTAACGCAGATATTATTGTGGGTCTTCCTTCATCAACAAGGGATACATTTCTTGAAGATATTAAGACTATTCGTGAACTTTCTCCCCACACAGTGACAATGTACCAAGATATGACGCGTCCTCTAACGCGCTTTCACAAAATGCAAGTAATCGGAAGTTTACCCAATATCTCTCCTGATGAAATTTATGCATGGACAGAAATAGCAAATAAACTTTTGGTGACTGATGGCTATGAAAGACAATCTTTAACCGCATGGGGAAAAGATGGAGGGGGATACCGGCAGGGAGAAAATATCTATAGAAGTATTCCTATTCTCGGAATTGGTGCTGGAGCGCGATCTCATGCCCCAAATGGACATTATTCAACAGAATATACAGTTAGTACGCAATTAACTAATTATATCGTTGGTAAATGGAGAGAGTCTGTACGACAAGGAAAATTTCCAGCAATTCACGGAATTGAGATGACGCCCGATCTAAAAATTAGAGAAAGAGTTGTTCTTGGGCTTATGTCTCCTGAAGGCGTAAGCGCATTAGATCTTCAAGGCAGATTCTCGACAGAATTGCAGGCATTACAAGACGCGGGTATGATAAATAAAGTAGAAGGACGATGGAAATATACAGAGATGGGAAAAACATATAGCGGAGCTTTGGCAACCTTATTTTTTGGTAAAGAAATTGACCAAAAGTTAGAAATATACGAACATCGCTAGCATGGTTGAAACGTTTCGTTCTTCATAATCTCATCTTTAAGAGTTATAATACAGATAATGAAATCGAAAGTGTCATTTGTTTGCCAGGAGTGCGGTTATGATTCTCCGCAGTGGTTAGGGAAGTGTCCTGAGTGCGGGATGTGGAATACGCTTCGCGAAATAAAAATCTCCCCACTTCGTCCCGCTCAGCGGGACTTCGCGGGGCAAGGAAAATTCAAAAATCAAGACTTAGTCCCTAAGAAATTGTCAGAAATAAAATTTGAGAAAAAGCAAAGACTTTTAACCGGATTTTCGGAATTGGATTCTGTTTTGGGCGGGGGAATTGTGAGAGGATCAGCAATACTTTTGGCTGGGGATCCTGGAATAGGGAAGTCGACTTTACTTCTGCAAATTGCCTTAGGGATATCAAATGTATCAAAAGTACCAAAGGTATCAAAGGTATCAAAGGGAAAAAAGTCTCCATCTGATACTCTTGATACTTCTAGGGTTTTGTATATTAGTGGAGAAGAGTCCGAAGAGCAGATAAAGCTTCGGGCAGACAGAATTACCTCGGAAACTCATGCAAATCTCTTACTGTTTTCCAATACAAATACTGATTTAATCTGTGAGATAATTGCGAAAACTGAGCCTTCTTTGGTGATAGTTGATTCTATTCAGACAATGGAGTCCGAGAACGTTTCGGGACTATCAGGTTCGGTTGGGCAGGTGCGCTATAGCGCGTTTCAGTTCATAAAACTTGCTAAAACAAAAAACATTCCGGTAATTATGGTAGGTCATGTAACCAAAGAGGGAATGGTGGCAGGACCCATGGTTTTATCTCATATGGTTGATACGGTTTTATTTTTGGAAGGAGAAAAATTCACCTCGACCCGTATTTTAAGAGGTTTGAAAAACAGATTTGGTCCGGTTGATGAAATCGGACTTTTTGCCATGGGGGAGCAAGGAGTAAAAGAGCTAAATAGTCCTGAACAACTTTTTTTATCAAAAGACAGCAATATTTCATCTACGGGGAGTATTCTTTCGGTTACCATGGAAGGCACGCGGGCATTCTTAATTGAAATTCAAGCGTTGGTCGTCACTTCAAAAATCCCAATTCCCAGGCGAGTTGCGTCAGGAATAGATTACAAGCGTTTGGAATTATTATTGGCAGTTTTGCAAAAACATTGCGGTTTCCCGCTTGGCGGAATGGATGTTTTTGTCAATGTGGCGGGCGGTATAAAGCTTTCGGATCCTGGAACCGATTTAAGTATTTGTTTGGCAATTATCTCCAGTTTGCAAAACGTTAAATTGTCCGATAAAGTTGCGATTGGAGAGGTTGGTCTTTTGGGAGAATTGCGTAAAGCCGCATCAACGGAAAAGCGTATCAAAGAAGCCAAAAAACTGGGATTTAAAGAAATAGTAAGCTCTGACAATTTTGGTACACTAAAAGAAGTAGTAAATTATCTGAATCATGAAAAATAACGAAAAGAAACTAACCGAACCGAAATTACCCCAGCGTAGATTTATCAGCATTTTAGCCGAAGAGGTGGCAAAAACTCTTGCCGAAAGATTGCCCGGTCTTATTCCTCATCCAAGAAATAAGAATCAAAAAGGTAAAAAGAAAATCCGTCAGCTGACTGAAAAAAATCCGATATTTCTGGATACATCAGCCATTATTGACGGAAGACTGTTTGAAGTGGCAGGATTAGGCGTATTTACCGGCACGTTTGTGATTTTGGAAAGCATACTTTTGGAATTAAAACATATCGCGGATTCTCAAGATATGGTTAAAAGGATTAGGGGAAGAAAAGGGCTTGACCTCTTGGAAAATTTGAAAAAGGGAAAGGGGAATAAAGTTATTGTTTTACCTGAAGACGAAGGCTCTCCAATACGGAACAAAGAGGTTGACGAGAAATTGATTGCTGTCGCGCGCAGTCATAAAGGAAGAATTATAACTTGTGATTATAATTTGGAGAAAAAAGCCGCAATCAGCGGAGTTTTAGCTATAAACATCAATACTCTTGCAAATTTTCTCAAAGTAACCGCAGTGCCCGGAGAGACTTTGCACATAGGCATTCTGCATAAGGGCAAGGAAATGACACAAGGTGTGGGTTATTTAGATGATGGCACTATGCTTGTTGTAGAGAACGCTTCGGAGGACTTAGGCCAGACGGTTGATGTGGTAGTCTCCCGCGTTATTCAAACCACCGCAGGACGCATCCTATTCGCAAAGAAGATATAAACTAAGAAGAGATAGGAATCTCCTTTTCAAGGACTTGTAAAGACCTGCTTCTAAGATTGGAAGAAGTAGGAATCTTTACCACGTAAAAACTTTTTTGAGGTTAACGATTATGCGCTTAAAAGAGGTAAGAATCCCTGCCCAAGACTCTTACCTCATTAAAGAACGTAAAAGTTTTTTACGTGGCCTGCCTCTTA
>CAZRWL010000037.1:0-5786 GCA_964603935.1 uncultured Gammaproteobacteria bacterium
TACTAATGGTTGAACGAGTAGATTTACCACATTCATGCGCAAGCACTGAACGTGGCTTAAAAATTATATTTCTCCTCACATGTCAGATAGTCAATCCGCCAGCTGGCGGAGTACATTGATTTTTGACCCATTCGGCAAGCTCAGTGTCAATCCTGAGCGAAGTCGAAGGATTGAAGAAAGGAATTCTCTGGTAATTAGAGCGGTATGGTACCACCTTTTCCCATTCCGAACAGAGAAGTGAAACGTGCCAGCGCTTACGATACTTTTTGCTTGTTGCAGAAGGGACAATAAGTCATTGCCAGGGGATTTCTTTCTTCAAAAACAAAATTTTCCAACCACGATCTCTTTACTTGTTATAAATTTGCTTATCTTGTATACTACTTTTATGGAAAAGAATGTATTAAATTATCGTATCATTATCGAAAAAGAGAAATATGAAGATGGATCTAGCGTCTATGTCGCTTATTGTCCATCACTTGGCATTTCGGATTATGCAGATACGATAGAAGATGTTTTGGCAAGCATTAAAGACGGAGTTCAATTAGCGGTTGCATCATTAGCAAAGGAGGGAAAAGATGTTCCCATTGATCATGTTGAAGAACAGTTCGTTACATCGACAAAGATCAATATCCCAACGGGTATGAAAATCTCTTTCGCATAAATGAACAAGCTACCTCGAAATGTTAAAGGAAAACAACTTATTACAACTTTCGAAAAATTAGGATTTAAAATTGTTGGTAAGAGAGGCAGCCATTTTCGGCTGTCCCATTCCGATGGAAGGTGGACGCAGGTTGCGGTACACCCAAAGCCAATTCCTCAAGGCACATTGAGAGCAATTCTCCGTCAGATAGATATGACAGCAGAAGATTTGGTAAAGTCGCTTTAGGGATAGTCAGGTTGTGGGGGGATTTCTTTCTTCAAAATAACTTAACTCCTCCTTTCTTAAAAAACCTCTTTAGGTTATAATCTTTTTATGATTCACGTTCTTGTTGATATTGATGAGACAATGCTTTCTGTTCCGGAGGGCATTAATGCTAAAGCCTCGTCTGTAATGTTTAAAAAGGTATTTGGAATAGATGCTCATGAAGAAATGATTGATAATTTTGGGAAAACAGAAATGGGCATTATTCAAGAAGTGCTTAAGAAGGTAGGGTCCAATCGGCGAACAGCAGAGCAAGAACCTTCAATTGTTAAAATTCCGGAAGAAGCATATAAAGTATGGGCACAAGCAATGGCACAAGAACTTAAAGATCATCCAGCCCGGATTTTGCCTGGCATTCCAGAATTGCTAACTGCTTTGTCTAAAAATCCCAAAATAAAACTTGAAATCTTAAGTGGTAATTCTGTTTGGCGTGCGGAAGAAAAGCTTAAATCTGTAGGTTTTGACGGATTTTTTAGAAATCCAGATACGACACAACTAAATGGGGTATTTGGTAATATGGCGCCACAAAGAGATCAGCTATTTGATATCCTCAAACAACAAACAGCAGCAGGAGAACGGTTTGTAATTATTGACGATTCCCTTGTTGGTGCAAGAATGGCTCAGGCTTATAATACTCCTATGATTATGGTAGCGACAGGAAAAGCTAACGAAGAACAATTAAAATCTTTTACTCCTCACGTATTTTCTGATTTCGGAGCAAATAGATGGCAACAAGCAGTTTCTTTAATTGGAGCGATGTAAACTGTGTTTGTGACGGGAAAACAATTGCGTGGGGGGATTTCTTTCTTCAAAAACGAACACTTTGAGTTACCGCATTTAAAACATAATTGCCAGCTTATATAAAATATAAAACAATGCAAACGGCAAGATGGCAAAACTCTCCAAAGTAAAAATTTTGAACCCATTATAGACAATTTTCCAGAACCCTATTTTATTTACTTGATTAAATAACTTATTTAAATTTAAATAGAGCACAATATTCATATTTGTCTGAGACTAACAAATCTGACAGTTTTTAATATTGGACAATAACTTCTTTCCAACGCATGGTATGCTATAGTCAATTTATGTTTAAAGAAATTCGTCATTATTTTTTCTTGACTATTATTTTTTCTATCCCAATATATTTTGTTGGGACTATTCTTGCAGCATATTTACTTGAGTTCGTTCATCTTAAGAGTCCAAACGATTATTTTTCTCCCGAAACTCAGCCTTATGCTATGTTTATCGCTTACCTTTTTGCTTTAATAATTTCTTTAAAATTCTTTCCTCTTAAATCTAAATCTTCCCATAAATCCCCATAAAAAAACCACCCTTTCGGTGGTTGCCTGTAGCTTACAGGATGACTAATTATCTTTTAAACCATTTTTCACTTTGTGTCAAGGGGGGTGGGGCGCGGTCGAGCGAGTTATCTTTTTTTCAAATATGTCCTAAATTAGCCTCAAAAGACATTCTTCTCTCTTGGTGGTTGAGTCCCTTCAATTTGATACACTTAATTCATGCCGATTGTATTTTCAGATCATGCGCTAGAGCAGATGCATAGAAGAAAAATTTCTCAAAATAAAGTTATCAGCGTCGTCTCGCATTCTTATCAAAAAATATCAAGCTTTCGTAATCGAAAGTTGCGTCAAATGTTGGTTGGTGATAAAATGCTGGAGGTAGTTACGAAAACCGAAGGGAGTAGAATTACAGTTATAACAGCATATTTTTTGGAGGAATAATTATGAAAATGAAATACGATAAAAAAATTGATGCGGTTTATATAGATTTAGCGAAAGGAAAATATGAAGTAAGTCGGAAGATATCCGATTCCATTGTGGTGGATGAAGACAAGAAGGGAAAAGTTTTGGGAATAGAAATATTAGATGCAAGCAAAAATATCTCAGCTTTTGATCCTAAAAACACCAAATTTACCGTCCAATCCGCATGAAAGGCGGGGGATTTCTTTCTTCAAAAGCTTTGCCTTAGATTTCCCGAATTATCTCAAACCCTTTAATACTGCCAACAATAGCAAATCCGATTATCTTTCCCGTTGGATTAAGCAACTGTTTGATCTGTTTTGCGGTTTCGTGGATCGTAGCTCCTGATCCGACAGCATCGTCAATTAGCAATATATTTTTAGAAAACTTTGCCGATTTATTTACGTCAACAAAGATTGTTTTTTGGGCATTTAATATTCTTTCCTGAAGTTTTGTCAGGGATTTCTGGGACACGATCACGTCTCCGGTATAGGCTTTGACAAGAACGATTTCGGGCAGTTGAATTCCAAGCTCCTTTTTAATCTCTGTCATTAATTGTATTTTTCTTTTAATGCTTGGCGGAATATAGGCAATAGTGTCAATTTTGTAAACTTGCATGATTCGATCAATGACGGGCTTTATTCTTTGGACAATTTTTTCAATAATTTTCATATTCTGCGATGTTTTTGCATAGAGGACCATCTGTCCCAACTGTGTTTTGCCAAATTTTTCAATACTGTAAAAATCCCTATACAGCAATTTATGCAGGGGAGTATCGCCAAAAGTAGTTTTTTCTTTTGCTTCTGTCGCATCAATCCACCCATTGGAGGTAATAAAACCGTTTTCTCTTTTTCTGACTTTCATGTATTCATGCGCCAGAGGGAGCAGATATTTTCCCTGATTTACTGAAGTAACCCATCGGGTAAATCCTTCAACTCCGGTTAGAAATTCTCCCATGGGACTTACATAGGTGTAATTTTCGTTAATGAATTTCGAAGTCTCCTGAGGAAGAGTTATGCCAGAGGGTTCTTTTATCTCTTTAAGAATATAAAAGACAACCGGCGGTTTACCCGCTTTCATAATCTTTTCCTGTTTGAGAAGCTTATTAAGCTGCCGGTGTATGGCGGAATTTGTTATACCTATGCTTCTGACCAGGTCAATTGCCTTTGCCTGTTTATTTGCGCGTATATATTCAAGTATTCTGTTGGCGGTGTTGGTAGTCATAGTACACAGTATACTATGTACTATGTACTATGTCAAGAGGAGTTTTTGAGGCTATTATGGGATGATTTCTTTCTTCAAAAACAAACTCAACTCCTCATTATTGTCATCCTGAACTTGTTTCAGGATCTCAAATTTAACCAAAATTATCTTTTAGGAGACTTATTTTATCCACTTATGGGCGGTTGCTAGAAGAAGTTTGCTTAATCTTTCCCCATCTGCTTGAAAAAGCTTTATAGTATCCAACTTAAAGGCTGGCATTTCCATCGTACACATTGCCCAAGCCAGAATATAGCGATGGAAATTTTCTCCGACTTCCTTATCCCAACCCATTAATTGATTTTTTATATAGTCTAGGTGTTCATTGTCTCTGGCTTTTATTCTTAAACCGCCCCTATCTCCCTCAGTGACAATCTTTATTATCTCATCCGCTAACTGTTTTCTTGTCAGTGCTTGATTATCTCTCTTCATAAATGCTCTATTTATTAAATATCCGATACCTCCCACCAAGGTAGTCGCTAATCCCGAGGACATAAATACATCCCAATTAATATTCATACTTTTAACTAAAGTCTTCTATGGTTGGTGTTGGCATAGTGTAATTGCCGGTGGCCGTCCCAGAAGCAACGCCAGTATCTCCAGCTAAGATGTTGTTAACAGCCAATGGGTAGCTTGAAGGGGTTGAATTAAAGTTTCGTGGCAGTGATACTCCGTTGCTTTTAATTTGGCAAGCCATACTTGGAGATTTGGAAGCACTTAATCCGCCATCTAGAGAAAACTGAGGATGACACGTTTGAGAATAGACATAAAGACATATACATATTAGAACTAATCCTGCCATATTGCCTTTACTATTCACGTATCTATTATAGCATGTTGTACATGCGTCTAGAAAATGGAGTTTTTTCTTTGAAAAAAAATGGGGGGGGTGGGGCGCGGTCGAGCAATTTTTTGCTATAATTCTCAGAGATGAGTTTGTCAAAGCTGTTTCGATAATAAAATTTGAACTTGACAAGTAGTAACTTATAAGTTACAATGAAGAAGAATATATTCTTAGATAAGCATGCCGAGAAGGAACTGCGGGAGTTTGAAGAAGAAGTGCAGTTGGAGTTCGAAGCATATCTTAAGATTTTAGGGCTTGAAGGAAAACTGGATTTTCCTCACGCGAAGAAGATTACGAGAGACTTATTTGAGATTAGAATCAAATTGCGGGGAGAATATCGCTCTCTTTATGCTTATATAGGAAAAATAAATATTATTATTTTGCATTTTTTTAGAAAGAAAACGCAGAAGACACCGATAAAAGATCTGGAATTAGCCCGAAGGAGGCTTAGATTATATGAATAAGATTAGCAAAGCTGTTAAAAAAGGAGACCTTGTCGTTTATGGCGACCTTTTTGCCGGTTATTCCAAGAAACGTCAGCAAGAGATCTTAAAAAGAGCAAGATATCTAAAAGCCGGGATGGAGCTCAAAAAATTGAGAAAAGAATTGAATATTTCCCAAGAAGAATTAGCTCATAAAATGAAGGTAAAAAGGGAATTTGTTACCAGGATCGAAAGCGGTGAACAGAACGTAACCATTGAAACGTTGAATCGAGTAGCTGAGGCTACGGGTAAAGAGTTCGAATTCCATTTTAGATAATTTTTCGAATATGATAATTTCCAAATCTACTTGCGGTCTTTGCAAGCCAACAAAAAAATATAAGAGAAATAACACAAAGCTAAAAAACGTAATTAGACGCGCCATGTTGGAAGAAGATCTTACAGGAAATCTGATTAAAAGTCATTCAAGACCTCATTGATAATCCGTGCTCTCACTTGTGTTTCGTGCTCCCACTTGTCAAGTGGGAAGGCTACACATTGCGAGCGAATGAAATGAGCGT
>CAZRWL010000038.1:0-5779 GCA_964603935.1 uncultured Gammaproteobacteria bacterium
AAATGAATGAGAGAAAGGGAATAAGATCGTACCAGGAAAGTGTTTTTTTACATGACTCACAATAAGATCTGCCTTTAAAAATTGTTTCTTCACGGGGAAGACGATCAATTAATACATTAATAAATGAACCTATGGATAAACCGAAAATGAAAAGAAGAAAAGTTACCATGATTTTATGAATACTCTTTACCAACCTTATTGTTTAGTTGCATTTTATTTTGATATTAAATAAGCAACACCCATTCCTAGATTAAACTTTTTCTTTTTCTTTATTGACAAACCAGATAATATTATCAGCTTTTCTAGATTCTTCAAGTTAAAAGAATGCAAATGTGAGTTTTTCCATACTTTTCCCCTAAATTTCTTCCAAATAAACCATATTATTGTAAAAAGCATGCTTCCAGAATCTAATTCAATAATAATAGATCCATCCTTTTTTATGACTCTTTTTAATTCAAATAGTACTTTTTCCGGTTCTTGAACATGCTCAAGAACTTCTGTACATAAAACAAGATCAAAAGCCTTATTGGCAAATGGTAATTTATGGGCATCTCCAATGTAAAAATTTATATTATGATATTTCTTCTTACCATAGGAAACGGCTCTATTATATATATCCACACCCGTACAACTAGAATTAGGAAATATAATTGAAATATCATATAAAAAATGTCCGCTCGCACACCCTACGTCTAAAATAGTCTCGGGATCAAAAGAAACTAGCTTGGTAATTGTCCTTAATTTTCCTGCATGCCAAAACCGTTGCAAAAAGTTACTTTTCTGATAGTAATCAGGAGGAACTTGCTCAATAATTTCTTCTAAATTTATACATTTTTTATAGCTTTTACTATTATTATAATTTTCCTTAAGAGAAAATGCTTTAAACATAAGTTATTAAACTATGATATATTGTTTTTATTCTAGCACCTTTCTTTTATGCAACGCCGGTATTTTATTAATATCATAATCTATTTGGTAATTATTGTTATTGTTTTTATTTCTTTTATTAATCTATTCTACCCAAAACTGCAAATTTTCTCTACTCCTGATTTCGGCGAGAGCGATCTTTGGATGTTTAATATTCCGATAAAATTTTTTTTAAGCACCAGCTTAAAACAAAATATGCTACCTCTCTGGTCTAAAGATATTGGTAGCGGTTTTCCATTAATTGCAGAGTCTCAAATTGGAGCATTTAATCCAATAAATTTAATAATTTATAAATTTCTTCCATTTGTTGTTGCTTTTAACATTTTATATATTGTAACGTTTTTAACTACTGCATTTGGAACATTTTTTTTCTGCCGTTCTATTTCTATTTCAAAGATTTCATCTTTTTTTTCCAGTATTATATTTACTTTTTCAGGTTTCTTCATTGCGCATATTACGCATGTCAATCTAATTCAAACAGCCTCATTATTACCATGGTTGTTTTTTTTGACATATAAAATTTTTCAAAAACCCCAAAAGAATTTTGTCATATTTTTTTCCCTGGCAACTACCATCAGTTTTTTCTCCGGCTTTGCTCAGGTAACATTTATAACATTTATAGGTATTTTTCTTTTTTTAGTCTTCCTAATTTTTAACAAATTATTTTCTGGTAAAGATAAAAAATTCATGGATAAAAATATCTTTACTCCGGTTATTATGATAGTTATCGGTGTTATTGGAGGAATAGCTATTTCAAGTATTCAGTTAATTCCGTCTTTTGAGTTTCTTTTGCTCTCACAACGATCACAGGGTTTTTCATTACAAAATGCTACGTATTTTTCTTTTCCGCCAGAACATTTGCTAGGCTTTATAGACCCGTTTGTTTTTGGCAACCCCGCGACTGGCACATATCCACCTTTTTGGATATTTAACGGTTCTATTTTTTGGGAAAATACCGGCTATATAGGTATTCTTCCTATTCTGTTAATTTTTTTATGTTTTATAAAAATTAAAAAAAATAAGTTTATTATTTTTTTTCTACTACTCCTTCTAATAAGCGCGCTTCTTATGCTTGGAAGTTATTCACCTATTAAAGGAATATATTCATTGCCATTATTTTCATTATTCCATGTTCCATCCAGATTTATTCTTCTTTTTATTTGGGCAAGTGCTCTGCTTACTGGCATATCACTTAATCAATTACAAGTATTCTTAAAAAAATACATGGGCCGTTTTTCTTATGTAATAATTACTATATTAATTTCTCTTAGTTTTTTTAACATTTATTTTGCTTGGAAGTCATATCATATGCTTTTGCCTGCCTCACAATTACTAGATCCTCCTCAAACAGCAAAATTAATTAAAAATAGTGGAAACAATGGAAAAATATTAACAATTGGAGATGGAGAAATTTGGAATAAAGTTTTTGTTAACAGCGGCTGGCCCGATACAAAACCATATCTTTATTTTCGAAATTCATTAAGACAAAATTTTAATATTATTTTTGATATAAAACAAAGCGCAGTATATGCAGGCAGCATATTAAGAAGGTCTGGTGAGCTTATTAATTTAACCTCATCAGGAATAAGACAGCGCATGAATGATCAAAAAATAGCTATAGCTCCGGCATCAATTAAACTTCTCAAACTTCAAAATGTGGGTACAATTATAAGCACATTTGATGTCGAAGGAGATGAGTTTAAAAAGATAGCAACAGTAAAAAGCAATATTTCAGGCATTTCTAATTTTTATGTTTATCAGCAAACTCAGCTTAACAGAGCATTTGTTGTGTATAAAAAAATAGTAAGCAAAAAAGAAGATATACCTAATTTACTAATAAGTGATAGTTTTAATCCATTAAGCGAAGTTTTATTAGAAACAAATGATAAAAGTAATCTCAATGCAAATAATATCAGTCCAAAAGTAAAAATAGCAGAAGACAGCGACAATGTTCTTAAATTAAAAATCGACGATAATCCGTCTTTAGGATATTTAGTTGTTTCCGACACATATTACCCGGGTTGGGAAGCAACAATCGACGGTAAAAAAACAAATATTCTGGTTGCAAATTTAGCACAGCGGGCTATCTTACTGCCTTCTGGCACGCACACAGTAATTTTTACATATAAGCCAATTTCTTTTTTAATCGGCGCACTTATTACCATGATTTCTATGCTAATTGCTGTAATATTACTAATTCTTCCAAAGAATCTTCTGTTAAACAAAACTAGAAAGCTACTTTTGTTTTTTATCTAAAAACTTCTCAATTTGTTTGGGAACGGAGATACTAAATGTATTTTCAAATTTTGCTGCCACTTGCTGCGCTTTAGTCATATTTTTAAAACAGTTTGCATATGTTGCATAAAGCAGTACTGCAGCCGGCTTATCGGACATATCTACTTCCAATACCTTATTAAACATTTTTTCCGCCTGATCACATTTGTGCTGACTTAGATAAACATATCCTAAACCACTATAGCCATATTTATCTTTAGGGTTTACCGTAACAGCCTGGTTAAAGTACTTGGTAGCAGTATCCATATCTTCATATGAAGATACAATATAGTCACCAATATTTGCCAAAGCCGAACTATAATAACTTGGTATAGAAGCAATGGTTAGATTATGATACGAAGGTTTAGAAATTAAATTAGGGTATGGAATATGTAGAGTTGACCATATTCTTACCTCTTCGCTCAGAAAATCTTTTTCGGAGGGCATATTCTTTTTTTCCGGTATAAATTTAAATACCAAACCAAACGGAACCCAGTAATCGTTATTCTCCAACTTAGAAAGAGAAAACACACTTCTTTTTTGTGCAACAATCTTTAATACTTCAACGAGTTCTTTTTCCTTAGATACTTTATTTTTTCTTTTTTGAGCAAGCTCTGTCTTTTCTTTTATAAAAACATTACTGATCTCAATTCCTGATGAATTTATTATTTCTATATCTGTTCTTTTTTTTAATGCATATTTTATATATTCTGTATTAAAATACGGAGTATCGCCTCTTATTAAAAGTAAGGAATCTTTGGGTAGGGGATACAAAATATCTTTAGCAAGATTATCTCCTATCCAAACTTTAGATAAATCTGTTTTGGGAAAATTATATTTAAACAAAAATATAGGCAACAAAAAAAATAATGCATAGAAGGCATACTTGTAGATTTTTTTCATTTCAAACTTAGGCATAAGTCTCTTTAAGATGGTATTTAGAGTTTCAACAAAAAATATTACTCCGAACGGAATAAAAAATATAAAAAATATAAAAGGCATAATAAAAAAACGCTCTGCAATTCCTATATGAAAATACTGAATTAGCGGAAAACCGGCATATCCGGTAAATATAGGACCGGAAAGCAAAAAAGCAATTAATAAGGAGAAAAATACAAACTTGTCTTTTCGATAAAGCTTAAAACTTCCAAGTGTAGCCAAAAAAACACCAACCGGAGTAACATTTATAAAAAGCTGTTGGAAAAAATTCTTTACCTCCAAATACCGGTGGAAAGTTGGCACTACTAACGAAAGATTGGAAAAAGCGCTGGAGAATGTGCCATAATCCTGTCTTAACAATAATCTTAAAAAATTATTTATATTAATTGCATTATCCCAATTAATGGGAGGCTGTTTTAAAGCCGCCAATGGCACATATAAATATACAGAAAATCCCAATAAAACTAAAAGAAAACCCTTAACGATTATCCGCCAATTAACAAAAATGCTTTTATTAGCTTTGTAGATAAGAAGTAAAAGGGAGGGGATTATAAGAACAATTGTGTGATGATTTGTGAGTGCCAAACCAAAAGCAAAAGATAAAAAATAAAAATACTTTTCTTTTTTTGTTTTATAATAAGAAATTGCAAAATATAAAAGCGTTGTGGCAAAAAAGGTATTTAAGGCAAAAACTTCTGCAACTTCCGCGTAAAGCCAAAAAATATAAAAAAATGCAATATAAAAAGAAGTAAAGACCGAAAGCATAGTGTTTTTTGTAAGCCTTAAAATTGTAAAATAAACAAAATATACAGAAAAAGCAGAAAAAACAGCAGAAAGAATTCCCACCTTAAAAGCCGGCGTAGCATTAATCGGTAAAAAATTAATTAGAATTCCCAAAAACGTAAATAAAGGGTAACCTGGAGGATGCGCAACTCCAAAAACCGAAGCAGCAGAAACCAAATCCCCAACATCCCCGCCGTATACGCTTGGAGATAAATTATGCAAATAAACAAGCAACGTAGAAAAAAACAAAAAAAGTGGCAAAATTAAATGTGATAATTTACTTACTGTGCGCACCAGAAACATTCATTTGCGGCCCCTGGTGTTTTTGAAGTATAGCCGCTTGTACCAGCCTCTTCACCATCTGGCCCGTACTTGCAGTTTGCATCTTTTGCCTGAGATTTTGATTGAGGCTGGAAGCAGGCAACAATATTATTATCAGGGTTAAGAGTTCCACTGCTTATATATATTTTTTTCAAGGTATCACCAACCGTTGTAAAACCAGTTTTCAGCTCACCATCTCCAATTAACGCATTTAAACACCCTCCTATATTTGTATTTGCAGGATTAAGAGTAATATCTGTTGCTGCAGACATTGCAAGCAATGTGCACCCACCAACTAATGTATTTGCTGTATCTGCCCATGGCAATGCATTATGCGTTGTATAGTAACGGATATTTGCGTTTACAAATTCGACTGCTGCGTTTTTAACATTTGCGTCTTGAGCTTTTTTAAGCTGTTCAAACGGATCAATAGTTGCAATGAGTGCAGAAGCAAGGATACCTAAAATACCAATAACAACTAAAAGTTCTATAAGGGTAAAACCTGCAGATGATCTAATTTTTTTCATAAATAAAT
>CAZRWL010000039.1:0-5265 GCA_964603935.1 uncultured Gammaproteobacteria bacterium
AAAAATTTTTCAAACCAAAGAAAGTTATTCTGCTTGATAGGGATGGGGTAATTAATGAAAAACCGCCAAAAGCAGAATATGTAAAAAATTGGAGCGAGTTTAAATTTCTGCCGGGAACAATTGACGCATTAAAACTTTTAACCAAGAAGGGATATGAAATTATTATAATTTCTAATCAAGCAGGAATTGGAAGGGGGGCAATGACAGAGGAAAACCTTAAAGAAATTCATAGAAAGTTTTTGGATGTTTGCAAAAAAGAGGGAATTAAAATAAAAGGAATTTATTACTGTCCTCATAATTGGGATGATGGGTGTTTCTGCAGAAAACCAAAACCGGGAATGCTATTCAAAGCAGCAGCCGACCACAATTTTGATCTGACAAGAGCAATTTTCATAGGAGACGACGAACGCGACGAACAGGCAGGAAAAGCAGCCGACTGTAAAACCATATTGCTTCAGCCCTGGCGGAGTTTATTAGATATTGTAAGGAATTTGGATGTATAATCTCTTTTAGGGGATTTCCCCGCAGCTTGCTGCGGGGAGTATTCATTCCCGCACTAGTTTTAACTAGAAATTTTAGTGAAAACGCTTGTCTTGAAGGCGCAACTTTAGCAGTCTTAACTAAGCTTAACTAACCCTTTAATGGTTCGACAAATGGACATTTAAATGATTCTGTTGTAAGATACCTAAATATTCCTAAGCTATTATGATTCAAGTTGCAGGAAAACAAATAGACGGAGTTGCTTTTGATTTGGAGGGTACAGTTATTGATTTGGAGCCGCTACATTTTGCTGCACATGTAGAAGCTGCAAAATTATTAGGTATTAATCTAGATTGGAATAATCCCGATGTGGTTATAAGAGATGTTCCTCACTTTATTGGCGGACCCCAGGAATCGATTATGTGGGAACTGTTAGATTTAGCAAAACAAAGAGGTATGTGGATAGGCGAATCGGCAGAAGCAAGAGAAAAAAAATTAAAAGAGTTATCAGAGCATGATCGCTCCACTTACATAAATCTTAGAGATGGTAAGTTTGAGCATCCTCCACGTGAAGGATTTCTTGAATTTCTTGGACAATTACGGAAAGAAGGAATTCCTGTAGCAATTGGATCATTAACAGACGATAAAGATGCATGGTTACTTATTGAAAAATCTGGACTCGGTAATTTATTTGATCGGGACAAGATTATACTTAGGAGTGATGTAGCTCGCGTAAAGCCTGATCCTGAAGTTTATAGAAAAACTGCAGAGCGTATGGGAATTAATCCTTCTAGGCAGCTTGTATTTGAAGATTCTCACAATGGAGTAAGAGCGGCAATGGGAGCTGGTTCCATCGCAATTGGTATGCCGACAATATACAAACCTATGATCATTGATAGATTGCGACGGGAAGGCGCTATGTCAATATTCGAAAGCTGGAAACAGGTTACCCTATCTTCGCTTAGAACTTTGGAAGGTAATAGGAGTATAGTAGAAGGAGAAAAATCGGGACTTGAACAGATGTAAATATAAGGAAGGTTGACGATAGTGTTATTTTAGTTATAAATAGACATTTAAATGATTCTGTTGTAAGATATGTGGAGTTCCAAGACAATATGATTATTTCGAGGACGCCGTTAAGAATTAGTTTTGTAGGGGGAGGAAGCGATATCTCTTCTTTTTATCGTCATACTCCCGGAGCTGTTGTTTCAACGGCAATTAATAAATATGTTTATATAGCGGTAAATAGGCAATTTGACGGAAGAATTTTAATCAATTATTCAAAAACAGAAATTGTTACAAGAGTTTCCGACATAGAAAATAATTTAGTCAGAGAAGCGCTTAAATTAACCGGTGTAAAAGGCGGAATCCATATAACATCCGTAGCGGATATTCCTTCCGAAGGAACAGGAATGGGTTCATCCAGCTCTTACGTTGCAGGACTCTTGAATGTGCTATACGCATATCAGGGAAAACATGTAAATGCCGAAAAATTAGCCAGACAAGCCTGTCAAATAGAGATTGACATAATGAAAAAGCCAATTGGTAAGCAAGACCAATATATCGCTGCGTACGGAGGATTTCAGCATATTAAATTTAATTCCGATGGCTCCGTATATGTGGATCCAATTATCTGCAAGGAGGAAACAAAGAGAAATCTGGAAGACAGATTACTTCTTTTTTATACCGGCATTACAAGGTCTGCTGACCCGATCTTGGCAAAACAGACAAACAATATGGCATCTCAAAAAGATAAAAGAAAGATAATGAGCGAAATGGTAGCGTTAGCCGGAAAAATGAAAGATGCTTTAAATAAAAACAATCTTGATGTATTCGGAGAAATGCTGCATGAAAACTGGATACTAAAAAAACAAATGGCAGAAGGAGTAAGCAATCCAAGAATTGATAAATGGTATAAGATTGCGTTGAAAAGTGGAGCAATTGGTGGAAAGCTTTTGGGGGCAGGTGGAGGAGGATTTTTGCTTTTTTATGCTCCGGAAGAAAAGCACAGAGGAATTATTAGCGCGCTTTCGGATTTGTCCTGCCAGGAGTTTGCTTTCGAACCCCAAGGAAGTAAAATTGTTTTTATAGATTAAGTAATGAGAAAGAAAAAAAACCTAAAGCTTAATCCAAAAGAATTTATTAACGGATATATATCCGAACTTATTCGTTGCTTGAATGCTTTAGATAAGGAGAAAGTAGAGCTTGTCATAGATGTTTTGGTTGCTGCATATAAAAAAGATAGAAAAGTATTTATTCTTGGAAACGGTGGATCTGCATCTACTTCATCTCATATGGCTTGTGATTTAGGCAAAGGAACATTGCAGCGGATATATGATAATTCAGAGAGGCGGTTAAGAGTAATTTCTCTGACTGATAATGTAGCAGTAATGACTGCGTATGGAAATGATTTGGGATTTGAGGATATATTTGTCCAGCAATTAAGAAATTTGGTCGAAACAGACGATGTTGTCATAGCCCTTACCGGAAGCGGAAATAGCCTAAATGTTGTTAAGGCGGTAGAATACGCTAAATCATGTGGCGCGAAAACTATTGGTATTTTGGGATTTAAAACAGGAGGAAAACTTGGGAGAATGGTGGATTATTCAATCATTGCTGACAGCAATCATTACGGTCCCATAGAGGACATACAGCTAGCTCTTAATCATATGATTGCCTCATGGATCGCGAAGGTTAAGAATATTCATGACGGTAACGAAGGATTAGCCAATGAAAACAAAGCAGTCCCCTTTACTGTGTGATAAGGCAGTCTGATAGCGATATGGAAGAATTGATTTCTTTATACGACAACGCATTGATTTATTATCCAAATATTTTTTTTCCAGCGCTGTTCTTTCTAAGTATTTTAGGAATAATATTTATAAGTATAGAAATAATTGTCCTCAGTAAAAAAGTAAGAAGATTTATTGAGGAAATAAAAAGCAATTTAAATAACAAAAAAAAGAAAGCCTCTTCCATTTCGATCACAAAAGCTTTGCTTAAAAGAAAGAAAATCTTTTTGATTTATTTTATATTTTTTATCCACATAATAAAAGTATTTCTTATTCAAATAAATACGTTATTAGTATGGCTTGAGTTACAAATAAAAAAAATAATTAAAAAGGTAGAAAAAGAAGTGTTAATTGAAAATAAATGAAAAAATTAATCATCTTATTTATTATTTATTTTTTTATATTTTTGCCGGAAGCATTTGCATCCACAGAGTATACTTTTCCTTGGCCTGGAATACTTCCAGATAGTGTGTTTTACAAATTAAAAGTACTAAGAAATAAGATTATTGGCAAGATGATTGTGAGTCCTGTTAAGAGGGTCGAATTTGATTTACTAATGGCAGATAAGACAATTTATGCAAGCAAACTGTTAGTAGATAAAGGAAAAATTGACTTGGCTAAAGATACTGCTTTAAAAGGAGAAAATTACTATAGTATGTTAGTACAAGACTATAATATGGCATTACTTTCGAATGAACAAATTCCTGTCCAGCTTGACAAAAAAATAACATTGGCTGCTATAAAACATCAGGAAGTTTTTAAACAACTTGAAGATATAGTTACAGGTGAAAACAAGAAGACTTTTCAAATTGTAAGTAAATTTTCAAAAATTAACTACGATTTCATAGTAGATTTTAGAAATCGTAAATAATTTATCATGTTGTCTAATAAAACTGCAATTGTTACCGGGGGAGCAAGGGGAATTGGTTTTGTAATAGCAAAAGAATTAGTTGATCAAGGTGCAAAAGTTGTTGTGTGTTCTCGCACAAAATTTGATCTAGATAAAGCACTGAAATTATTAAATACAAAAGAGGAAGTAGCATATGGCAAGATTTGTGATGTATCCTCCCTGCGTGATTGTAAAGAATTAATTGCATTTGCCAAAAGAAAATTACATAAAATAGACATTTTAGTAAATAACGCAGGTATTTATGGTCCCATTGACTCTTTTGAGAGAATTAATATAAACGACTTTAAGAAAACAATTGACATAAATCTTTTGGGTATGGTTTACTGCTCATATTTTGTTATTCCAATTATGGAAAAGAATGGTAGTGGGAAAATTATCAATGTTTGTGGAGCTGGCGTGGGGGGTGGTACACTCCCTAAGTTTACTGCATATTTTACTTCCAAATTTGCTGTTGCGGGATTCACGGAAGTTTTATCAGATGAACTTAAAGAAAAAAATATTCAGGTAAACGCAATATCTCCTGGACCAGTTAATACACATTTAAATAAATATCTTATTGAGCAAGGCCCGAAAAAAAGTGGTGAAGAAATATATAAAAATGCCATTAGACAACAAAAAGAAGGTGGAGCTTCACCAGAATTGGCAGCTAAGCTAGTAGCTTATTTAGTATCACCAGAGGCAAATCATATTACAGGAAGATTGCTTAGTGCAAAATGGAACCCATCTGAAAATTTAAAAGATATAACAGAATTTGGCAGCAACCTATATAAGTTAAGAAAAATTAATGAAGAGCAATATTATGAAAAAAAAGAATGATATATCTATTGGGATATTAGGTCTCTGGCATTTAGGTTTAGTTTATAGCGTTTCTCTTGCTAAATCAGGATACAGTGTATGGGGATATGATCTTGATGAGGAAAATATTAGGAAATTAAATAGAGGAGACTTACCTATATACGAGCCAAATCTTACAGAATTTTGTAAAAAATATTTGCACAAGCATTTACACTTTAGCAGCAACGCAGAAGAAGTTATAAAAGGCAAAGATTACATTTTTATAGCTTTGGATACACCCGTTGATAA
>CAZRWL010000040.1:0-2070 GCA_964603935.1 uncultured Gammaproteobacteria bacterium
AAGATAGCTTCAAAAGGTCAGACCTTGCAAACATACGCATTTACAGTTACTATAGCACGAGTTTCGCACTTAAGCAACAGTTAACTCATATTTAAGTTGTTGGGTAATTGCAAGTTTTACGGTATCCCATTGTTGTTGGTAAAAGGTGAAATTATTATTCCTTCGTACATCAGCTGTTTTAATCCAACTCAATACCGAGAGCACAATATGATTTCTCTGCGCTCGTCCGTTACGGGACTGACAGTGCTCCAGACCACAGGTCTGTTTGAGCTCCCGGTGAAAGACTTCGATCTCCCAGCGTTTCCGTACCAAGGAAGTAATTTGTTTTCTGGTGGGATTTTGTATATTTGTCCCAATGTAATCCGTGCGTCTGTTGCTAGACACAAACCGAAATACTTTAATCCATCCATAACCCCGTAGATGAACTTTTAATCCTTCTTCTGGTATGGTTAGATCTTCCAACTTTTGTTTTCTGTTTACACTTCTGTTTTTCCTTAGTCCCATCACCCAATTCCAACCTAAATCTCTGATGAACTTGAGATTATTTAGGCTTGAGTACCAACTATCTGCAATCACTGCTTCCGGCTTCACCTCCCTTCTTTTAGCTTGTGTTAAAAGTTCCCTGAAATGATCGTTTTTGGTTTTCCCATCTTCTTTTGGTTCATAGATTCGAACATCCATTGGACAGACCTGATTTGCCTCATCCACCCAAAGCATGTTGAGCATGCCAATACCCCGGACAATATCATGCTCAGTTCCTGAGTACTGCCACCTTACCAGTTCAATCTTTTCACTTCTGGATTTATTGAGGATAGTGTCATCAGCAATGATCACTCCGCTTCCTCCCACTACATGAGCTTTGGCCTTCTCCCAGATATCTTTGGGTTGACAGTGAGCACTCTCAAGCCACCTGGAGACTGAGTCATGAGAAAGTTCTGTTGGTGAAACTTCTGAAAGAGATAATGCAGAATACCGCTGTGAGGTTACCTTCAGGAATGTAGCGTACAAATCCTTTGAGCAGAGTGATTTACTCACACCTTAAGTGTATATCAAATTACATAAATGTGCGAAACTCGTGCGCGAGACAATAGTGATCTTTCGACTCTTACTTTTACTTATCATGCATATGGAGGAAGAAGGGATGTTAGAGATAGAGTATCTTTTATTCGTAAAGAAGTAGGAGACAAAGCTGCTATTGTGGCAAGCGAGATTGGACAAGAAGCTCCAACAGTACTTATGGAGATGGTAGATGAAGCTCATAACCTTAAAACAGCATTAATTTTCTTTCATGAATTTCCACCTTTTAACTGGGGAGGACTAACGTCTGAATCTAAAGGAGTACTCGTTGTTAAACCAGTTGTTGCGGAATTAACACATTGGGCAAAAGCTTTAGGCCCCCAAAAGTAAACTTCACCTTTAATCATTTTATGCTGCAGGTCGTAAGACAGAAGGTTGAGCCGGGCGCATAGACTCTCTATCAAATATTACTATCAAGCCACCTTCAATCGCTCCTTTTCCAGCTTCTCTTAACACTTTGCCTTTATCTACTTCGTCAAATATTTCTTTTTCTCTTTTGATTAAGCCTTCAACAGTTCTTTCTTTAACAGGGATTCTTTTTCCAATTTTGCTACGTTGCTCTAAATAGTTTGCTCCGCCCTTTATAAGAGCTCCTTCTGCTGCTCGTTCCGCAATTTTTCCGACCTTACGCCTCGATATTCCTATTAAAGGTTCTTCCAGAACTGACTGTCCAAGAAAAATCGGTTGTCTTAAAATTGGTTCTTGAAATTGTCGAACTGGCTGTAATTCTATTCCTCTCATACAAACTCATTATAAAAGTTTAAGTTAATATAGCTTGACGTCCTTTGACCAAAATCCTGACAAAAAAGATTTAATTTTAGAAGGTGTTCCACAAAACCTGGTTTGTAACTTCGTGATGGAAAATTATTTCCGAGGTTTTAACCGATTTACCAAGCTCTTTTGGACTTCTGTCTGCAGAGGCTTGCTTGTATTGCGCAAATTTTTCAACGTTTTCATCCCCCAAAATTTTTCTGACGAAATCACTTGTCTTAA
>CAZRWL010000040.1:2080-4982 GCA_964603935.1 uncultured Gammaproteobacteria bacterium
AATCGGTCGAGCTGTTTGGTCCGGTAACGGCCGGATATTTGGCCTCCTCGTAAGTCTTAAAAAGTTTAATGGCATCATTAATATTGTCCGGCAAAAATCTTAATCTTGGTCTTTTATCTTTATCGTTTTTTAATTTTTTACCTTCCAGTCCTGTTCTTAAAATTGTATAAAGCACAAAATAAGGATTGGCATCTGGGGCTACGGAACGAATCTCTATGCGGGCAGTTTTTTCGTTACCGGCCGGAATTCTAATCATCGAACCCCTGTCTTTTGGCGAAACTTTAATTTGGTTTGGCGCTTCAAAATTTGGATCAAGCCGTCTGTAGGCGTTAACGCTTGAATTAAGCGTTAAACAAATTTCCGGAGCGTGATTTAATAGCCTTGAAATAAAATCCCAAGCATCTGTTGACAAACCGTCTTTTCCTTTTGTATCGTAAAAAATATTCTTACCGTTTTTTCCCAAAGAAAAGTTTGTATGCATACCCGAACCATTAATGTTGGCAATTGGTTTTGGCAAAAAAGTAGCCGTGGTTCCCATTGAATTTGCAATCTGGCGACAGACTAATTTATAAAGTTGTATTTGGTCGCAGGCTCTTAGCGCATTTGAGTAAGAAAAATTCATTTCAAACTGAGACGGCGCAACTTCCGGATGGTCTTTTTCGTTTTTAAAACCCATTGCGCGCTGCGCCTCCGCTGACCTGTCTATAAATATTCTTAACTGATCTAAAGGCAAAGAGTGATAATATCCTCCGGTTGAAATTAATTTAAACCCTCTTTCCTGAGTATAATTTTGCTCCGCGTTTACTCCTTCAACTAAAAATCCCTCAATCTCTGCCGAGGCAAAGGGAATAATATTTTGTTTCTTTTTTAGATTCACAATATAATCCTGCAGCAAACCTCTAAAATCAGACTTGTACGGGGTTCTATTAATATTTAAAATATTGGCAAACATTATAACTTTGCAGGGATCAAAAACATCAGAAGGCAACCAACGTATACTTGACCAATCAATCTGCAAACGAAGATCCGACTCTGCTAATTTACTAAATCCCCTAATTGATGAACCGTCAAATGTTAAATTTAGCGAAGAATCAAGCAAATATTTTTTGTCGTAATCAAGCATGTGAAACCTGCCTTCTATGTCGGAAAAACAAAGTGTTACTGCTTTAATTCTTTTTTCTTTAACAAGGTATTGTCGACACTCTTCTTCCAAAAGTTTTATGTCAACAGAATCCGCTTTTTCTTTTGCTTTTAAATTCATTTCTTCTAAGATTTCGTAAGGGATTTCGAGGAAATTTTTTAGAGGTAAATTATTATCAACTTGGGGTAATTTATTTGCCATTAATTATTAATTTATATAAAATTAATATAATTGTCAAGTATGTAAGCTTAACTAAATATTAAATTATTACTTAAAACACATATCTTGTAACAGATCGCACTTCTAACACAAATGTTATTGTTCGAGCACTTCGACAAGTCGTTCGACCGTGAGGTCCTCGACTCTGAGACTCGGACTCGAATGAGTCCTCGACTCTGAGACTCGGACTCGAAGAGCTCAGGCCGAATCGGCTCAGTGTAAACTGAGTCGAGAACCAAGTCTGACTTGGTCACTCGAAGAATAATCGTGTTAGAACCGTGAACAGTTACCAAAAAATGTTTATCGACAACGCCGGAGTGCTTGAGATAGAATAAGTGTCATAACATTTGATCGCATTCCTCCTCCCCAAGCAGAAGAGGTATACAAAAGACTTTCATTGGGCGGAATAACAGTTCGGATGGAACAACAATCTCCAGAAGGCCCACCGCCCAAACATTGTGCCCGACAAACCGATCAACATCTACTGCTGTCTTCCAAAATTCTTTTAATATTTCCTTTTCATCTCCCGACAAAACTTCTTTTTTTATAATTCCGCTGTCCCCTTCTTTGATGATTCCTATGCAGCAAATTCTTCCAAATGTTCCCTCAAAAGACGTTTCTGTATAAATCTCATCTGCAGTTTTTTTACTGCCTACTTTTTTTTGGATAATTTCTACATGAATATTTTTATGCTCTTCTGGGGGGGGGAAGGAATTGTTTCGATATCAAAAAACAGCTTAATCATAAAAGTAAATCGCCTATTATTTATATCTGGTTATATCCGGAAAGTCAATTGGACTATATAAGAAGAATTCGCTATCTGCTTTTTGCAACAGATGAAACAGTGTCTTTTATTATTTCAAAAATCTCTTCCATCGTATTTTTTTGTCCTGAAAGGTGATCCCATAATTCAGATGATAATAAAACTTCTTCTGGACTAAAAAATTTTTTGAATTCAACCAAGTAATTAAAAAATCTTTCCTTATCAAACTCTTTAGGAGAAGTCGAAGTTGGATCAAACGGAAAACCTATATAATATTTCACTGTTTTAGTAGAATTAGTTTTTAAAATGAATACTTAGCATAAAATATTTTCTCTTTTTCTCCTCTACCCTCTCCAGAATTAGGTCTTACTGATTTCAACTCTATTCCTTCAATTAATCCTTCTTTCTCAATATAGTTATCCACCGTAAAATCTAGAGCGTTAACTTCTTGCTCCGATTTGTTAAATTTAAATATTATTTCATTTTCTCTTATTAAATCAGGCTTTATGCCACTCTTAAGCTCCACAATAATTCTTCCAATATTATTTGAATGTGATTCCTTTACTTTCAATGTAAAATTCTTGGTAAAAGTTCTCTTATATCCGCCTGACAAAATATGCGCTAAAGATTCAAAACCAGTACCTAACGAAGTATTTAAGCCATGCATCCAACTGGCTATTGCAACTAGATAGGGCGTCGGAACCTTTATTGGCCTTAACTGCTCGTCAAACGCTGCAAGAATTAACTCATGAGAAGGAGCACTTCTATTTTGATGATTT
>CAZRWL010000041.1:0-4267 GCA_964603935.1 uncultured Gammaproteobacteria bacterium
TAAAATATATATTTTACAATTCAGACCCCAGGGCATACGAAGAGTATTTTTCCCAGGTTCCCAATACCGTGCTCCTTAAGTTGTTGCCGGATTCTGTTTCCCTTAGAAATTTCATTGATAAAATCAGAGGTAGAGAAGTAGTAAGCTTTGGAACATATCATATCTATTATTCTGACAAAAATTACTATTTGCCTCACTTTTATGTTCCAATCTCTATTGTTCCATATGATGGCAAAAAAATTGATTACATTGGAAAAAATACGCTATTTTTTGTTGACACCAAGCTTACCGATCCAAGAATTGGATATATTGATTTACAACTATGTACGCAAGTGTTATCTGCATGTAAAGAGGGAGAGACAATTCGCGTTAATGATTATCCTGCAATTGCTTATCAGAAAATCAATTCGACAAAGTATAAGGTTATTGTTTCCAATGCTAAATCCCCTTTTTTTCTTATATTCTCGGATAAATTTAATACGAGTTGGAAAGCATTTATTTTAAATAAAGAATCTGAAAAACTCGCAGTGCAAGAAAGCTATTTTGGTGGCAGCATCGAAGAGTCTTATCATAAAAATATTTTTTTAGACAGTAAGACATTCGAAACATTGGGTATGAAAAGTCTGCCGGAAAAACAACATTTTGCTGTTAACGGTTATGCGAATGGATGGTATATTACTCCAATAGATTCGGGTAGAAAAAATAATTATGAAATAATTATTGAAATGGGTCAACAGAAAATATTTTATTATGGCTTGGGAATGTCGATTGCTATCTTAGTTGTTTTTCTCTTTTGGGGAATAAAACTTTTAATAGACAACAAAAGATGACTGTTAAATTTATAACACTTAATATATGGCAAGGGGGAAATTTACTAGATGAAGCGTTGTTATTTTTGCAAGAAAAAGATCCCGATATTCTACTGATGCAAGAAGTATATAATGGTAAAAACTTTTTGTACGAGCGGAAATATAGAACATTTGATCTAGTAAGGGAAATATTGTCATTTCCCTACGCTTCATTTTCCCCAGCATTTCTAGATACGAGAACGATTGGCAATATTGATCGGGGAAATGCAGTGTTTTCCAAATTTCCCATTCTTGACAATACGACAATAGCTTATGATTTACCATACGGCAAGTTTGATGAAGAACATGGTACGTCAAGCTATGAAAAAGTTCCCATGTGCATTGAGCATGCGGTGTTGTTGATCCAAGGCAATAAATATAATATTTATAACCTACAAGGGATTTGGGGAAAAGATGGGAAGGATAATGAAAGACGCTTGAAGATGAGTAGGGTTTTGGTTGAGGAAGTTAAAAATAAGGAACGTGTTATTCTGGCGGGGGATTTCAATATAAACCCTGATACAAAAACAATCCGTAACGTAGAAAAATATCTCCGTAATGTATTTAAGAACAAACTTCCTACAACATTCAACATGAAACAAAAGAAGAAACTAAGGTTTGCGGAATCAGTTGTGGATATGGTTTTTGTAAGCCATGATGTCAATGTTATCGACTGCTCTTGTCCGCAAGTAGATATTTCAGATCATTTACCTCTTGTTTGTGATTTAGAATTGTAAATTTGCTACAATATGTAGATTAAATAAGTAATTTATGAGGAAAAATGGCGTTAAAGAAGAGAGATTAAGTGTGCCGACTTCGAATTTGTTTCTAAGACATAAGAAATTTTTCTGTATCCTGCCCATTATATTATTAATTATAGGTGATGCTCTCTTTTTCCAAACAAATTCAGATTGGCGGACGTTTCCGATTCTAATCTTTTATATATTCCTTATAATTCGCTATAAAATCACTGCGAATACAACATTTCTTATTTGTTTAGTATTTTTCTTATTTATGTATGTTCATTATATTTTTTCCTCTCCTGTATTATTTGAAAGTCAATATCCTTTTCCTCCTTTTGGTGAAAAAATAGCCGTGTGGCTATATCTTTTCTTGGTAATTGGTGCTGTACAGAGGTGGAAAGATGTCTAAAAATATTGGGAAAATTAGAGAATTCTTAAGGAGAAATAAAAGAACAGTTTTGACTCTCTTTGTAGTCTTTATAGTAGGGGTAAGTCTTTCAAAAGAGTTAAGTTCGGACGTTGTGATTTTTAGCGCATTGTTGTTTTATGGATTATTTATAAAAATTTTTCGAATAAAAAGTATATTTACTTTTTCATTATGCCTTGGGTTGTTAGCGTTAATGTGCATATTATACCTTTTTACAGGAGCATTAATTTCAACCGAAAAAACAGCAGTATGGTTAATTATATTTTTTGGAATAGGAGTTATACAACAATGGAGAGAGTAAAACATTATGCGTGGTTATTAAAAGCGATATGCTTGCTAGATATCCGTTTTCTTTTTATTTCTTCTTTGCCTTTTGGACAAAGAATGAATTTCCTTGTCAAAAAATATACATTTTTATTTAAAAACTCTTTATTGCGAACTAAATTAACTCAATATAAAACTATTGTATTGGGAGAGAAAATTTTTTTTGATAATAAATATAGCCTTATCTCTTACCAAAGTTTATTTGTGACAGCCAAAAGCTTTTTTAAATACATTAAGAAAAACGAAATTTTTACTGTCATTGATGTGGGGGCTAATCTCGGTTTCTTTTCTAAAACTGTTCGTCATTTTTTCCCATCATCAAAGATTTATGCAATAGAGCCTGTTCCCTCTGTAAGAACATGTCTTGAGGAAAATTTTAAAAATGACAAGCTTTTAAAAAGTGTCGGAGTCGCCTTATCCAATAAGCAGGGAAGTGTTAGAATGTCAACATCTGGAATAAATACGCAAAATAGTATGGTTAGCAATTCAGGCAACTTAGTTGTTCCTGCAACAACATTAAATATGTTTACTAAAAAAAATTATATCTCCCAAATAGATCTATTAAAAATAGACACAGAGACATTTGAGGCACATGTCCTAAGGGGTGGAGATAGGGCATTGGCAATTACAAAATATTTATTGCTTGAAGTTAACTTAGTTAATAATAATGATAAGTATACATTCAGTTCTCTCATAGCATTACTTTTTTCAAAAAACTACAACTTTCAACTTATAAAAATAAAAAACTATTCACAAAATCCTGACAGGGATGAGCTCTTTGATTGTCTTTTTATAAACACTTACTTTGATAGATAACTATATGAAGATATCGAGTCGAATTTTTCCTATTATAATTGCAGTTATTCTTTTTCTTATTCCTTTTTTCTGGCTCAAACCGGGCGAGATGGATCTAGGGGGAGATACGGGCAGGTTATATTTTTATGATCCCATATCATATTTTTTTACTAGCACGCTGTATGTTATTTCTCCTGCAAGTGTCGGGGGCCAATCTTTAATTTATGAGTTTACCCCATTTATCTCTTTACTTATAGTTCTGAAGTATCTTTTTACTTCTCCAACGATTCTCATTTCGGGATTTTACGGCATTAGTCTAAGCGCTGGATTTATTTTCTGCTATCAAATAATAAAGGAATTAACAGAATCAAAAAATAATCTTTATGCTGCAATTGTGGGGGGATTAGTGTATTCGTTCTTTCCCGCGCTTATTGACACATGGGGACATAATCTTTTAACTTTTAATCAGATATTTTTAAACCCTCTTATATTTTATCTATTATTAAAATATTTTAAAACATCCAGGCTGTCCATATTGTTCGTTGTTATTATAATAACTTTTATCTTTTCCCCCAATTTTAGTATTGCAGCTGCGCCGGGCATATTCGCATTTTATCCAATTAGCATATTATTTCTCGTATCATATACAAAATTCATACTCAAAAGGCACATTGTCGCAAAGCATATTTTTTACGGACTACTTCTTTTTATAGGGATACAGGCATTCCATATAATTCCGCAAATAAGCGCCATTTTTTCTAAAGGAAGCGGAATTAATAGCGTAATCTTTTCGGCTGAAGGGAAAATTGATAGGGGATTAGATTATTTTTTAGCAATTGCTCCGAACATTAAAGCAAGTATTAATCTTTTAGGGCTCCCACAGATGATGCCCCTAAGCTTTTTTTCAAACGCATTTATCATTTTCCCTTTCATGATAATTATCGCCTTTTTATTCAACAGGAAAAAAACGATTCTTCTAACATCATTTTTCTTTCTCGTGGTATTATTTTTTAGCACAGCAAACATAACAAATGCGTGGCTGTTTGTTTACAAATGGCTTTTTAATGTTCCCGGGTTTTCAATATTTAGGAATTTTTTTGGTCAGTGGATGTACGCACACATGTTTTTTT
>CAZRWL010000042.1:0-4191 GCA_964603935.1 uncultured Gammaproteobacteria bacterium
CATTCCGCGCAGCCTCAATATTTCCTTGTTTTTGGTAAATTCTTCCGCGCAAGATATAAAGCTCTGAAAAAGCTCTATTGTAATTGCTCAAAATTTTATCAGTTATCTGAAGCGCTCTGTCATAATTTTCCAGATAATAATATGCTTGAATTGGCTCTATCTGATACCAAAGAGTCCTGAAGGGAAGCGTATCTTCTACTTTTTCGAATTCCTCAACGGATTGCCGATACTGCCCTGTACTGTAATAAGCTACGGACAGATTAAAGCGTGAATAAATATCATCAGGATTTACTATTAGCTGACTCTGCGCATTTTGCGCTGCTTTTTGCCAGGCTTTCTTAATGTCGAGGTCTTCTCCCAAGATTGCCTCAGCTATTTCCTTCTTTTCTTGAGGCACCAAAACAAGGTATTCAAAGTTAAATTTTCCCCAGATGGTATTGAAAGTGTCATAGTCAAACCGGAGATTTTTGTTTTGCAGAGAATCATCTTGGACGATTTGACTGCCAGCATCATCGTATCCTTTAACTACTCTGTAGTGGCCTATATCTTCATTAACCATAGTCCAGGTTCTGGCAATAACCGGAATGCCGTAAGCAATGAAAAGCTTAATTTTTTTGATATCTCCATTGGGCCTATGGTACGGGACAAGACCGTATTCCCCGGCTTTGTCTGCCATCTCCTCTAAGGTTACTGATTTATCATCGTTATCGCCATTTGGCACTTGATAGGGTCTTAGGGCTTGCCCTAACTCAGCTTGGCTGATATTAATGCCATAAAAACGAAGCGCCATTGAAAGGGCAGCCGGCCCGCAGTTGTTAAATGTCTGAAAAACATGATAATCAGTCGGCAAAATTTTGCTTTGAGCGGGCTGAATTAGACTTATTGATGGAGAAGGGGCAGGAACGGGCAAGGGAATAGAAGAATTTGAATTTGGTTTTACACCTGTAAAAATAAAAGCTAAAACAGCAATAGCCAGTATAGGTAAAACTATGTTTTTGGGAATTTTTAGCATCTTCATAAAGCAGCAGAATTATACGCCGGAATTCAATTATTAGCAATGGATTTCAGCCAAGCGCGCCAAAACTTTTCCCGCTCGCAGACGGTTTTCCGTGAAACACATGTTATAATAATTTCATATGGGCTTTCTCATTATATTGACTTTGATTATTTTTAATGGTTTTTTCGCCATGGCTGAGTTTGCCATTATATCATCCCGCAAAAGTAAGCTAAAAGATATGGCAGCGGGCGGAGGTAAAAAAGAACAGCTCGCTTTTGATTTGGCAAAGAAACCAAATATGTTCCTTTCCAGCATTCAAATAGGAATTACCTTAGTTACCGTTCTTGTCGGCGCTGTCGGAGATGATATATTCACGACAAAACTGTCTCCCATTATTGGGTCTATCCCTCTTCTTGGAATATATCATGAAGAAGTCTCTTTTATTATCGTAATTTCCCTAATTACTTATCTTTCTATTGTAATCGGAGAATTGGTACCCAAAAGAATTGCCTTGAATAATCCCGAGAAAATTGCGATTTTTGTTGCTCCGATTATGTCTTCTGTCTCCAGGATTGCGCATCCCATCATAAAAATTCTCAGCATTTCAACCGAACTTGTTTTTAAATTATTTGGAATAAAATCTAATCTCTCTTCGCATATGACCGAAGATGAAATTAAGGTTCTCATTCGTGAAGGAACAGATATGGGTATCTTTAGCAAAACAGAAAAGAAGTTGATCGAACGGGTGCTCATGTTGGATGACTTAAAAGCGAGAGTCTTGATGACGCCAAAACACAAGATGTCTGTACTAGACTTTGAGGAGTTTGTAAAAAACCCCGGCCGCTATTTGTACAATTATCCGCATTCGCGAATTATCTTCACAAAAGGAAAAGATGAAGATATATTTGGAGTAATCAATGTCAAAGACCTTCTTTCGTACGCCTTTAAGAATGACGGATTTGATATAAAAAAGCTAAAAGATATCATTGTTAAACCTCATCTTATTCCTGAATCAACAAAGGCTATAAAAGTGCTCGAGATGTTTCGGAAGTCATCTGTTCACATAGCTTTAGTATTGGATGAATTTGGAGGCATCCAGGGATTGGTTACCCTTAATGATATTCTTGAGGCGTTGGTCGGCGAGATCAAATCAAAAAGAATTCAGGATCCCCTGATTGTGCAAAGAGAAGATCAGTCGTTCCTCGTTGACGGAGCAGTATCCGTGTATGATTTAAAAAAGAAATTTGGATTACAGGAATTGACCAATAAAGATTCCAGTCTTTATCAGACCACTGCGGGTTTCATCATTGCTTCTCTTGATAAAATTCCAAGAACAGGAGATGCTTTTGAAAAGTTCGGCTATAAATTTGAAGTTGTGGATATGGATGACAATAGGGTTGATAAGATACTTGTAAAAAAAAATTAAATCCATGGTGTTTGAGAATTAATCAAAGTTCTGGTAAAATAGTTTTTTATGATTCCTGTAACTGCATTACGGCCGGGGGTAACTTTTGAAGAACACGGAGATATTTTTGAAGTGCTCACTTACAACAATATGCACCTGCGCAAAACCAGTTCTGTTGTGCAGGTAAAAGTCAGAAGCCTAAAACGCGGCGGAACCACTGAAAAAACTTTCGGCAGTAATGGCGAAGTTAATCCCGTCAGAATTGAGAAGAAAGTGCTCCAATATTTATATAAAGACCCGCAGTCCTGTTATTTCATGGATCCTCAAACATATGAGCAAATTAGCGTTCCTGTTAAAAACCTGCAAGGCATAGAATATCTGAAAGAAGGAGAAAATATCACGATAAGTTTCCATAAAGATGAAGCGCTAAGTATGATTCTTCCTCCCAAAGTAAAATTAAAAGTTACAGACACCAATCCCGGAGTCAAAGGCAATTCCGCAACCAGCGTTCTTAAAGACGCAACCCTGGAAAACGGTTTAACAACCAAAGTTCCTCTATTTATTGACATAGGAGACGAAATAATCGTCGACACCAGAGACAATTCCTATACCGCCCGCGCATAAACGAGTCATTCTCCCCGTGTCATCCTGAACTCGTTTCAGGATCTAGTTATTGGGAATGAGATGCTGAAATTAATTCAGCATGACAATCTCGACAACCCGCATCTTCGGCCAATGTCAAGATCATTGCTACATTATGTTTTTTTCGATATAATTACTAGTCTATAAAAAATGAGCGACACTATAATTATAAAGGGCGCGCGGGAACATAATCTTAAGAATATTGATTTGGAAATTCCCAAAAATAAATTGGTAGTGTTTACGGGGCTTTCAGGAAGCGGGAAATCCTCACTTGCTTTTGACACTATTTATGCCGAAGGGCAGCGCCGATATGTAGAAAGTTTGTCTTCTTATGCCAGGCAGTTTTTGGGAGTCATGAAAAAGCCGGATGTTGATCTGATTGAAGGACTTTCCCCTGCAATCTCCATTGACCAAAAGTCTACATCGCATAATCCCAGAAGCACTGTCGGAACTGTTACGGAAATTTACGATTACCTAAGACTTTTATTTGCCAGAATCGGCCATCCTCACTGCCCGAAATGCGGAAAAGAAATTACCCATCAAACACCGGAGCAAATTACCAATGCGGTTTTCGCGTTAGCGAGCGGTGAAATCTCAAAAAGAGTAAAAATATTAATTCTTGCGCCGATTGTCAAAGACCGAAAAGGCGAATACAAAGAACTTTTCCTGGATATTAAGAAAAGAGGATATAGAAAAGTCCGCATTGACAAGCAGATTTTTAACCTTGATGAAAATTTTATCTTGATCAAAACCAATAAACACACTATCGAAGTTGTTGTTGACGAAATAGTTCTATCGAAAAATACAGACAGATTAAGGATTGCGGAAGATGTGGAGAAAGGACTTAGGCTTGGAAATAGCGAGTTAATTGTATCCATTATCAAAGATGCGGGATTTAATATTCCGGCCAAACCCAAGAAAATGCAGGATGAACTTTTTTCGGAAAAATTTGCCTGTCCTGTCTGCGGAATTTCTATGCCGGAAATAGAACCGAGAATTTTTTCTTTCAACACTCCCCACGGCGCATGTCCGGCATGCAACGGATTGGGAACTATTCTAACCGTAGACCGCGAATTGGTTTTTAACCATAATTTATCTATAAGCGAGGGCGGAATATTGCCATATTCAAATTTATTTGAAAACGATA
>CAZRWL010000043.1:0-3966 GCA_964603935.1 uncultured Gammaproteobacteria bacterium
TGTCCTTTATCGTATCAGACTATCTTAGCTTCAGTAAAGTGCACCTGCGTCAGGTGAAAATTCTGGGTAGTGGGTCAATTTGAAAGTTGACATACTATGAAGCATTTTACATGTTATGAGCATATTGACACACATTGAAAGATGTATGTATGATGAATGTATGATGGACTTGAAAAGATACTTGAAAAGTAGTAAAATCCTCAGTCCAGCCCAAAAAAGACTTTATTTTGCACATTTTTATCGCAGTTTAAGTTGAGATAAGCAAGGGCGTGGAGGATGAGAGAATTGCACTCTGCTGCTTAGGTTTAGTAATACCAGCAGTCTGCGTAGACATCCCCCCTATTTCCTACTTATCTCAGCCTAGATTGCGATTTTTTGTTAGGAAACAAAAAAATCTCACTTTCCCCTAAGGTACTCGTGAGGTTCCGTTAACAATTCATTTCTGCCTGACTTATTAACTTAAACCCGTCTTGCTTAGGGTTAAGCGTTAACCGCTTATCTCTGACTTCAGACTTCAAGCAAGACGTCTTGAAATCAGAGTAAATTGTTAACCATAGCTACTCTACCATAAAATAAAATCCCATGTCAAGACTCATGTGTCAATTCAATTATATTCTCTATTCTCCAAATCCTATTCGCTACTCCCGAAGCCATAGCGGGAGTTATACTAAGATTTCTTTTTAGATTGAGTGTCCTGTGTGGTCTGCAAAAATTGTAATACATAAAATGTAAAGCAACTGCGTGTTCCAAGTTTTCTATCTTTTTTGAAAAAGCATTTGTTAGTCTTGTAAATCTTCGCATATTCATTCTCATTGTTAAGTTTTGTCTTTCAACAAAACTCGTTGAGACCTTTGAAGTATCGGGATTCCCCTGTAATACCTGTTTTCTTGTCGCTATACATTGTGCAGGACTATATCTTTTCTCGCCATCAGGCTGTTGCCCATATAGCTTGACTATCATTGCGTAATCTACTTCTGACCCAAAGACATTTTCAATTGCCCATAAGTAAGAACTATGTCCGTCCGTAGTTATCTGTACTCTATCTGCTAACCTCTTTCTTAAGTCCAACATAAATCTATAAGCATTAGAGGCATCACGACGTCCTATCAACCAACTTGGGACTAATTTTGTATCAGCGTCTATTGCTGTCCATGTCCAAACATCACCATATCCAAACTTTCCTCTATATTTTTCTGGTACGTTTTTGTCTTTGGCATAGCAGAAAGACCAGATTTCATCACATTGAATTTGCTTGCAGGGAAGATTGTGAAACATAATGTCCTGATATTCTCCACACGCCTTACCAACGCTTGCTAATAAACGAGTAATTGTACCCTTTGCAATTCCAGTTATTCTACAAGTTGCCCTAATTGAATTTCCCTCAACTAAAGCGGATATAACTTTTGTTTTTTCTTCTACGCTTAATACATTCATTAAGCCTATTATACATGCTCGAGCTAGTATTGTCAATAGGTACTCGAGCAAGTATTGACAAATTGTTTTTATTCGTTTATAATGGCAATATGAAAGTAAATCCACACGCAAAAGCATTATCGGAATTAGGAGCATCTAAGGGGGGTAAAGCTCGGGCTGAAGCTCTTACCAAAGATCAAAGAAGTCAAATTGCGAGGAATGCTGTTATAGCAAGATGGTCAAAAGAAAAAGGCTTACCAATACAGCTTATTGCCCAACCAAAGGGTAACAAGATAATTAGAGCTACACATGAGGCTCCATTGAAAATTGGAGATAGTGTTATTGATTCTGCGGTTCTTGAAGGTGGGGTTAGGGTTTTAGCAAGAATAAGCGTGTTAAGAGCAATAGGAAGAACGGGTAAGGCAAAGGGTGGACGAAGCTACGATAAGGAATCCAAGATTCCAGTCTTTTTAACTGCAAACAATCTAAAGCCATTTGTATCTGAGGCTATTTTAAGGAATTCAACTCCTATTCCATTCAAAACTCTTAAAGGAACAGAGGCAATCGGGTACAAGGCGGAGATATTGCCAGAGATATGTAATGTTTTTATTGATGCAAAAGAAGCAAATAAGTTACTTCCTAATCAAGAACACATTTATCAACAATGTAAGCGACTTATTAGGGGTTTTGCCACGGTTGGAATTATTGCTCTTATCGATGAGGCAACAGGATATCAGAAGCAGAAGGATGACTATCAAAAAATTCTTGAACAATACATTGCTCCCGAGCTGAGACCTTGGGTAAAGACATTTGATGATGAATATTACAAGCAACTTTACCGCCTACTAGGTTGGGATTGGGATGCGTTCAAGAAAACAGGAAAAACACACTCTCAATACATTGGAAAATTAACCAATAGAATTGTTTATGAAAAACTAGCTCCTGGAATCCTAGAGGCATTAAAGGCACTTAATCCGAAAAATAAAAAAGGTTATCGAGAACATAGATATCATCAAGAGCTGAGTAACAATGTAGGTTATATTAAGCTAATTAAGCACTTATCGGCTGTAACCACGATGATGGAACAATTTGGGGATGGTCAAATGATATCGGCACTTCACAAAATTGATTCAAGATACCCTTCGTTAAAAATAGGCTCTCAATTATCCCTAGATTTTCCTATTTCTGGGGAGCAAAAACAACCTGAAGCTAAATAATATTATTTTTTCTTAATATTCTTTTTTCTTCTAGAAGCTTTTTTCTTCGTAGTCTCTTTTACTATTTTCGTTGCTAATTGATTTATATCCATGACACAATGGTACCAAGTGAAATATGAGTAGTCAAGTCTACTTGACTTCAAATTGACCCACTACCAAATTCTGACCCACGTGCACTTCGTTAGCCTCCAGGAGTAAGAAGACAAAATTTCATATAAGAATATTTCTCCAGATGAATTTGTTCAAAGAAGTTACGAACAAAACTAATCCGCTTGTGAGTATTTTGTTTAACGCGATGAGTAAGAAATTTAAATGCTTCAGGGATAAGAAAAGAAACCCAAACACCTAAGATGAAAAACCAAAGCAGGATAAGAAATGTCTGTTTCTTTTTAATTTGATAAAATTTGCTGAGTTCAAAAATATGCTTCAAATCTTTAAAGGTTTCCTCAATTTCAAATCTGAAATAGTAATCAGCAACAACAACATCTCTGTTGCTTTTTTGATCATTGGTAAGCAGGAACCAGGGTTCTTCCATGGTTTTCTTCTTTTCTGATCTGACAATACGAAGTGTTCTTCCGTAAATCTCTACTAAGACATCGTTCTCAAACCAGGGGAGATTTCGTAATGGAATATCTTTTCCATGATACAAAATATGTTTGTCTTTTTTCATGCGGATGGTGAAATTAACATGATTTTCAACCAACGAATTAGCCAGGTATGGCAGCTCAAATCCACGATCAAATACCAAATGGACAGGAAATCCAAGAATCTTTATTAATTTTTTTACCTCAGCAATAATGAACTGTGTTTGTGATCCGGGGTTTTCAATGGGGTAAGTAATTGCTGCGATATATACAGGGAGAGCCCGTCCCAAATGTGTCTGTTTAGCGAATGTTAATACTTGAAATCCGCAAAAGGTTGAGAAATCAACGTTGACTTGATCTCCTTGTTTTACCAACGACAACTGAGCCATCAATGCAGGAAAGTAACCAAGAAATTTCTTATTGCCAACCAATCTTTTTACTTTTGATTCGGCAGTATTTCGATTAGCAATTGCCATTCTTGCATTTCCATTCAAACTTACAAATGGAGTGATTGTTAATGCTTCAAATCCAAAAGAAAATTGTTGACGATGTTTCCTGAGGATACTTGGTAAAAGTTTCGTTTGCAAAAAGGAATACGCTTGGTTTAAAATACTCATAAGGACAGAACTAAACTCTCTGTCCTTTATCGTATCAGACTATCTCAGCTTCAGTAAAGTGCACCTGCGTCAGTTCAATTGCCTCTGTCAAGACCATTTAGAAATGTCGTGTTTTCCGCAAAATAGAAATGTCGT
>CAZRWL010000044.1:0-3941 GCA_964603935.1 uncultured Gammaproteobacteria bacterium
AGTGCTGCGGGAGGGAGTCGAACCCACACACCCTTGCGGATAGAGGCTCTTAAGGCCTCCGTGTATACCATTCCACCACCGCAGCTTGAATACATTCTATCTTAAAACGGTAATTTGTTCAATAATGACACGAGGTGATAGGAGTCAGGTGTGCTATAATAATCACATTGTTGGAAAAAACTTCATTGATTCAGATTTTCCAATCAGGATAAATTATGCGGAGGCATTTTTTTTGGCTTTATTTAACTGTTTTTGTCAACATTATCGGATTTGGGATGATCTTTCCCATTCTTCCTCTTTTTGCGGAAAAATACCAGGCTTCTTCATTGCAAATCGGATTTATCGCTGCAACATTTTCTCTCGGGCAGTTTTTGTTCTCGCCTTTTTTCGGAAGACTGTCGGATAGATTTGGGAGAAAACCAATAATTTTATCATCCATGGTTATTTCCGGCGTCTCATATCTTATGCTGTTTGAGGCAGACAGTCTGCCTCTTATTTTCCTCGCCCGTTTTCTAAGCGGAGTGTCCTCTGCCGCAAATTTTCCCGTAGCTTCTTCTTATATTGCGGATATCACAACGAGAGAAAACAGAACCAAATACATGGGCAAGGTTTCCGGAGTATTTTCTTTGGGATTCGTAGTTGGTCCTGTTTTCGGCGGATTATTGGGAAACGGCGGGTTCTCCTCTGCGTTTTTAGCAGCAGCGATTCTCTCTTTTGCGAATTTACTTCTTGCCTTCTTTTTTCTGCCGGAATCTATCTCTCAAAAAGCGGAAAAATTTGTTTTAAAAGAAGGACTTTTGAATGTAAAGGCTATTTATAATGGCATGAGGGGTGATTTCAGCCTTCTTTTCCTGCTTTTATCTTTGTGGGCGTTTTATATCTCGAATTTTCAGGTGGCAATTCCGCTTTTTGCCCAGGACAAATTTAACTTCGGAGCTTTACAGAATGGTTTTTTCTTTTCCTTAACAGGAATAGTTGCTGCAATTACCCAATGGTTTCTTCTTCCCTATATTGTAAAAAGGGTTGGGGAAATCAAGACGATTTTTGCGGGAATTCTCTTTATGGCAATAGGGCAGATTTTGGCTCCTTTAAGCGCAAATGTAATGGTGTTTTATTTGTTTTTCGTAATCTCAATTTTCGGAAGCGGACTAAACCGCCCGTCCATAAATGCTCTTTTGTCCAAAGGCACGCGCGAGGGGCAAGGAACAACAATGGGACTGGCATTTTCTTTTGAAAGCATAGGCCGTTTTGTCGGACCGCTTGCCGCGGGGGCCGTAATGGGATCGCTTGGCCTTGCTTTTCCGTTTTGGATTACCGCAGCGCTCCTTTTGATCGGGCTCTTTTTCTTCTGGAAAATTGAGATGAAAAAAAGACGATAAAGTGATAAGCTTATGTTATGGGGGAAACAAGCTTCTTAGACAGAGTTTTGGGGAATAAGTACCTTCTTTTAATTGTTCTTTTCATTCTTCTAGTCAATGTTTCTGTGATAGATATATTGTTTTTTTCTTCGTCAAAAAATATAGCGCAAACGCCCGCTCCTCTTCCCCGTCCGTCATTACCTGTCAAAGCGACTCAAGCCATAACTCCAACAACAATGTTTCCGGGTACGCCTATTCCAACTATTACCGCAGTGTTATCTCCAACTCCGACTCTTATTCCTACTTCCACTCCAGCTCCTACTCCTACGCCAACGCTTCGGGAATATTTCATTCCTCTTGGCCAGGGATCGGGAAGCTATGCGGACTGGACAGTAATCCCGGGGATTGGAGCGAAAATTAATACGGCTAATTACGGGGAAATTGAAAAAGTATATTTTGAAGCCACTGTAAGAATTCCAACTGGCAATCAGACAGTTTACGTCCGGCTATATAACGCAAACAATTTCCAGCCTATATCAGGCAGTGATCTTATTCTTTCGGGTGGAACAACTACTTTGCTTACATCTCAGCCGATAACATTGAGTGATGGAGAAAATCTTTATCAGGTACAGCTTAAGACACAGCTCCAATACTTAACTTACGTTGATCAGGCGCGCATACGTATTGTATCAAGGTAAAAAATCTTTGTAACAATTCTTACTGCAATTTCCACTTCAGCAGTATAGGGTGTTTCAGGATAAGAGAGGAGGTGAGAAAATGAAAAAGTTTAAGAAAATTTTGATGACATTAGCTGTCGCTTTGACAATGTCATTCTCGTTTTTGGCAATGGGAGTAAGTCAAGCTGAGGCAGGAAATGTCGGTATTACTCCTTTGCAGATAGCAGTACCGGCAGGAGTCAAAGTTGAGGTTCTTAAAACTCCGGCAGCACTGGATAGCAAGGATTTGTTACCCGGCGCATCTGCCACGTGGGAACTTAAGGTAGAGAATGCTACAGGGTCTCCGCAGTGTTTGAGAGCGGGGATTATTACCTTGGATTACTTTAAGGAAGGAGTGGCTTTCAACTTTAGAACAACGAGTACGGTTGACGGCGTTCGTCTTCCGGAATTCCTCAACAGCTTTGAGATGCTAGCCGCGAATACGTCAAATGTTATGATGGAGTGGATGGTTACCATAAATCCGGATCCCGGAAAAGTTACGCCAACACTGGTGCCATTCATTAATGAAGGAAGCAGATCGGCCTTTGACGGCAGCTGTTTCTAATCTAAGGAGGGTAAAAAAGGGTAGATCGGCACATACAAGTGTGCCGGTTTTTTTATTGAACTGATTTTATTAAGTTGAGATGTAGAGGAAAAGATGGTAAGATAATTATGGTTTCTATGAAGCGGGTAGGTCAAATTGATTAATGCGGGTGTAGTTTAATGGCAGAACACGACTTTTCCAAAGTCGATACGAGGGTTCGATTCCCTTCACCCGCTCACCGCCTCGTCCTCGCCTCGCCTTTGGCGGGCGTAGAGACGGGCGTATTAAAACAGTAATAATGCATGCAGTTTATGTTCTTAAAAGTCTAAAAGATAGCAGGACATATATTGGTTGCACTAAGGATTTAGAAAACAGGATTAAAGAACATAATGCAGGTGAAGTGAAATCTACAAAAGGCAGGATTCCATTTGTGCTTTGGTATAAAGAAGAATACGTGGATAAGTATGAGGCTTTCAAACGCGAACAACATTTCAAAACTGCCTGGGGACGTAGACAATTGAGGAAAATATTAAACAACGTTAATCATTAATAATGAGTAATCCCAAAATTAATGTTGATATCTTGATTATAAAGGACAAAAAAATTTTACTTGGTCTTTTAACAGGGAAATGGAATTATCAGGGAAAAAGAGTTTATGGGGTTCCAGGGCGCGATATTAGATTTGGAGAGAAAATAGGTGAAACGGTAAAAAGAAACATTAAAGAGGAATTTGGATGTGGAATCACGCATTATAAAGTTATTTGCGTTAACGCTAATTACGCATTGGGTAATCATTACATTGGTATAGGTATAATTGCCGAAATGGATGGTGAACCGAAAAATTTGATTCCAGAAGATTGGGAAAAATGGGAATGGTTTGATAAAAGCAATATTCCCACAAACCTTTTTCCTGCAACTAAAAATCTGATTGACTGTTATTTACAAGGCAAAGTCAATGTGGCTGAGTAAAACTATCGACTTCCAAATGTTGTTTTAAAGTATTTAACTGTAAGATTAACTCAGAAGTGATATAGTTTGATAGGTTCGAGCGAAGTACGGCCACCAGCTCCATACGATTTTGATCGAACTGGCAATTTTTAGCTTCGGAAAATTGTTAAAATTTGTCAAATTCTAATCCTATAACCTTATACCCTAATGGGAATCGAACTAGCCACAAACTTATAATTTCTTCTCTTGACCAGGTTCTTCAAAACTTCCCATCCACTCTGACCCATAAAACTCTTGCATAATTGCACAGCTTAACAGATAGACAACTTCCTGTATCTCTTTTAGTTCATCTTCCGATGCGTTAGGATAATATTT
>CAZRWL010000045.1:0-3878 GCA_964603935.1 uncultured Gammaproteobacteria bacterium
TCAAAATTGCTGGGTTTGAAGCAAAGAGATCGTTAGATGAGGGAATAAAAGAACTTATAAAAGGATATCAACTTATCAAACGGTCCGAATTCAAAAATATTTAAATGAATTTAGAAGATATCACTGCGGCAATTTTAGCTGGAGGATTAGGAACCAGACTTCAGTCAATAACAAAAAATCAAAAAGTTATAATTAAAATAAAAAATCATCCCTTTTTAGAGTATATATTAGATAGATTGCGAGAAACAGGCATTAAGAAAGTTATCATTTGCACAGGATACTTGGGTGAACAAGTCAAAAAAGAGTTTGGAAATACATATCATAATCTTTCCATTTCTTATTCTCAAGAAAATACAAAATTGGATACGGCAGGCGCCATAAGATTAGCTTTGCCTCTTTTAAAATCAGAAGACATTTTGGTGACAAATGGCGATTCTTATTTAGACTTTGATCTAAAAAAGTTTTGGCAATTTCACCTCAAAAAAAAATCCAAAGCTTCAATTCTTTTAACTAGAGTCACCAACGTAGAAAGATATGGACAGGTAATGTTGGATAAAAACAATAGAATTACTTCATTTCAAGAGAAAAATAAAAAGATCGGAACAGGATTCATTAATAGTGGCATATATTTATTAAAAAAATCGGTGGTTTCGAAAATCCCCAAAGACATGGCTTTCTCATTCGAAAAAGAACTATTTCCAACATTAATTGGAAAAGATTTTTATGGATTTGAAGGCAAAGGAAAATTTATAGATATTGGAACGCCAGAATCTTATCAACAAGCAGAAGAGTTTTTCTCCGAAAACATACTATGAAAAGATTTGCAATCTTAGACCGCGATGGCACCATAATTACAGAACGCAATTATTTATCTCATCATAACCAGGTCGAACTAATCCCAAATGCAGCTATCGGTTTAAAAAAATTGAGAGACCAAGGGTTAGGACTTTTAGTAATAACTAATCAAGCAGGAATTGGCAGGGGGTATTTTAGCTTAGATGATCTAAAACTAATTCATAAAAGAATGATAGATTTGCTAGCTATAGAGGGCGCTACTCTCGATGGTATTTACTTTTGCCCGCACATTCCAGAAGATAATTGCAATTGCCGTAAACCCAAACTTGGTCTTATTGAGAAAGCTGCCAAAGAGCATAACTTTGATCCGAAATTAAGTTTTGTTATTGGCGATAAGGCAATCGATATTGAGTTGGGGCAAAAAATGGGATCTAAAACCTTTTTAGTACGTACTGGTTATGGAACCAAAGTTGAAAAAGAAAATATAGTCAAACCTGATCATATTGTGGATGATCTAGAAGAAGCAGCAACATATATCATTTCATTCTTTTTATAGCTTCCATATCTCTATCTTGACGCTTTTGATAATCATCCGAAAGGTTATGTTGATGTCTAAATTTTCCTGCTTTTGCTGACTGGCGAAATACATGTGACTCTTGCCCTTTCCAAGTTCGGTGAATGTCTTCCATTAAAATACCTGTACATAATTGGGTATAAAGACCTCCTTGACCTTGTATGCTTCCGCCCCATAATCCTTTATATCGCTGAAGCATTAAAGCATAAGGATCTTGATCAATAAAGTAACTATGTGCAGTTCCATCTTCATATTTGATGGTAAAAATATTTGATTGTCCTTGTTCAGCAGTTTTATAATCTGTCTCTAAAACAGCATGATCAAAGGTAAGTTTTGATCTGCGGATATCTCCTAAAAAATCTGGACCTCGTTTACCATAATTTAACAGTACGGGAACACGATCTTTCCCAAACATGATATGTTCTCCTTCAATGTCTGCAAGTCCTTTTTCTTTTGGTACTTGCCACGGGAAAGAAGTTTTAGCAAGTCCGATTGGCGTATACCCTAAATAGACTGAAAGTAATTCTGAATCAGGAGATAATATTCCCAAGCGAAAGAGCTTATCTGTAAGATGATCTAACATGTCACCTGTTATGCCACCACCTGGATACAATGCCAGATGGGTTCTGCCATATTTTCCGATTATTTCTCTAACTTCTGTTCTGCCTTCAATAAATAAAAAACTGACATTTTTCAGGCGGCCAAGTTTTTTTCTAACCTCATCCGTATTTGCATATGCTGTTTTAAAATCTGGAGTTTGTTCGTCTGTTGGTTTGATTGAGCCGATGAGAGGATAATCGTCTCCGAATACACCCAGAAGAATCAATTCTGGCGTTGCCTTATCAAGGGCATAACCACCTGACAAAACCTGGTGGCCTAAGGTTGGGTATTGGTCAACTAAACTTATTATATCTTTTGTTTGTTGTTCAGTTACAGCAAGTGGTTTATCGATCCAGACAGGAGTTTTTCGTCTGGCTAACATAGGACCAAGTTTTAAAAGAAAATTTGCATGTGTTTCTTGAGGAGTCATTACCACCAATGCTGCATCAGGAAATTTTTCAAGTACCGTCTCAACATCATTCGCAGAAAAATCAGGAGACATTTGATGATACTCTGCTTGAGGCAAAACAGATAATGACGTTGTTTCTTGCTTTGGCTTAATATCAATTATTGCAGCCACAGGCATACCCGCTTGCGCAAATAATGGGCCATAGCGCTTACCGGGGTTATGCCACCTCCGCCCAGAAGAATTACTTTATCGGGAACCTCACCTTCCTTCCTTGGTCTTTCTTCAAGATTTTTTATTCTTATAAGACCTCTTATTAATTCTGTTCTTTCCAACGACGAAGCAGACTCGGTAATCCCTGTATTCTCTTGCATAGTAATATACTATACCATACCTCTGGCAAACTCTTCAATAATTTCCTCTGAAGTTTTTTCAAAGGATGGAGTAATTGAAGTAACCTTGCTATTGTCTATATAACCTACGCTATATATATCCCTACCAAAGTTAACTTTTTTCTTAACTAAATCCGCTACTTGCTTTAGGGTTATATTTTTATAAGATGCCAGATTGTAGATCCCCTGTAAATCTTTTTCTATTGCAAACTTTATAAACTCTAAAACATCTTTATGCAATATGTAATTAAAAGAGGAATCAGGAGAAAGAATTAAAGTTGGACTGTCATCTTGAATAATTTTAATTAGGCTGTTTTTTCTAGAGTCTTTTCCTAATAATGCACTGCATCTTAGAATTAAAAAATTAGGGCAATTCTTTTTAACTACCTCTTCAGATAAAAGTTTTGTTTTGGCATATAGACTGTCTGCATTATTTATGTCTATAATTTCATCTTCTATATGCCTATTTGAATTTTTGGGATACACATCAACAGAAGAGATAAATACAAACTTTTTATGAGGTATATTAGTAAGTTCCTCGGTCAGTAAAACATTATCTCGGAAATATTGCTCGATATCTTTGGGACTCTGCTGTGAATTAAAAGCACAATGAATGATTATTTCTGCACCATTTTTTTGAATTTTTTCTCTATTTATGGAAATTCCACCCAATTTATTATAAAGATATTTTCCTAAACCACTTGAAGTACCAGTTATGAGAAACTTATTTATTGCCTTTTTGAGCTTTTGATTCATAAAAGACATTATATCTTTTTTTCAAATCATCTTTGTTATTTTTATACCATTCCATTGTTTCTTTGATTCCCTGTTCCAAAGAATATCGGGGTTTGAATCCCAACAATTTTTTGGCTCTTCTCATATCCATCAGTCTTTTTGCATCACCTTTTGGTTTATTTTTATCCCACACAATCTTAATAGGTCCACCGGGTACATTTTTTGCAATAACTTCTGCTATCTCTTTTATAGTTACTCCGGTACCGCTGCCTAAATTTACCGGAACATTAACTCCTTTTTCTACAGCTAACATCATGCCGTGGGCTACATCTTTAGAATAAATAAAATCCCTAATAGGAGACCCATCGCCCCAAAC
>CAZRWL010000046.1:0-3860 GCA_964603935.1 uncultured Gammaproteobacteria bacterium
CGTATCAAACATTCTTTTGGGATTGTATCCCCGATATTCGGCGTAGGAAGAGATAACGCCTCCGGCATTAGCCACAAAATCAGGTACGACCATAATTCCCTTCTTAAACAATTCATTCTCAATTTCCTCGCTCATTGGGATATTGGCCGCTTCCACAATAATTTTGGCTTTAATAGCATCTTTATTGGTTTTATTAATAACATCGGTAACAGAGGCAGGCATTAATACCTCAACTTCAAGTCCCCAAAAATCTCCCGGTGTAATTTTTTCACCCGCAGGATAATCTTTTAACTTAGCTCCATCTTTAATCAATTTACGCATAATGACATCATCGAAACCGTTCTTAACAAAAATTGCGCTGCTGCTATCTGCCAAGGCAACCACTTTAGCGCCCATATCGGTTAAGTATTGATAAGCAAAAGTGCCAACATTACCAAAACCATGAATTGCTACTGTTGTCTTTTTAATATCCAATCCTTTAAGTTCGGCAGCTATTTTTGTGGCTTGTGCCACTCCAAATCCTGTTGAGCCAAACTCATGGGGAATACCGCATTTCTCGCCGGGTTTGCCAAGAACTTTCATACAGTAATCGGCAGGTTTGCCGGTAGCAGATCTCCAATTGCCGGTAGTCTCTGCAAACCACTGCATTTCCTGTTCACCGGTATTTACGTCAGGCCCGGCAATATATTTTTTAGGTGTTAAATATTTAATAGCTCGCGCAAAACTTTGTATATATGCTTTTTTAAGCTCAATAGTCCGGCCATTCTCGCCTCGCTGAGTCGAAGCGGGCCAAACAATTCCCGCTTTAGCTCCCCCAAAAGGCAAGCCTGCCAAAGCATTCTTCCAAGTCATAGTTCTGGCTAATCTAAAAACCTCCTCTAGGTTGACGCCGGAAGTCATCCTGATACCTCCTTTGCCCGGGCCAAGGTTTGTATTATCAATCACCAAAAAGCCTTCCATCGAAAGTTTTGGATCCCAAACCCGAATGACCAACTCCGGTCCGAATTTATCCTTCATCATATATTATAGATACCTCCTTATATTTTATTTTCGTCAAGCGCTTTTTGCAACTGTACGTTTGACGGCTCAACGAGCACTTGGCCGTTAGGGAAAATAATTGTCGGTATTGACTGATACCCTTTATTTATTTTTTCAACTTCTTCTGCTGCGCCGGGAACTTCTTCAAGGTCAATATACCCGTATTCTATTTTTTGCTGATCCAAAAATGTTCTTGAGCGGCGGCAATCCGGACACCATGTTGCCCCATAAAATCTAATCTTTTTATTATTCATAATAAATTAAGCTTTCATGCTTACTTTGCTCTCGGCTCTTTCTTTTTCTTTTTTGTGACTTGGGTGAGCGCAGTTTTTATCTGTACATTTTTCAATCATTCCAACTGCCTTTCCCATGCTGCACATCATGCAATTATCGTGTTTTCCGTGTCCCATCATTTTGACTCACCTCCTTCCGCAAGCTGTATTAACTCTGCTTTCGTTGGCTCCCGATCATTGAAAGAAAGAATATGTCGCGTCTGTGGATTAATGAATGTTGGAGTATAGATATATCCAAGTTCATAACCCATTTTCTTATTATTCTCATCTATTTCTGTTGCATACTCACGCCAAAGGACTTCTCCATCTTGCTCCTCGATATTATGTTTTTCGAAAACATATCCTTCTTTTTCAAGTTCTGCAGCAATAGGCTTAACAGCCTCACAATGTTCACAGTCATTTTTCCAAAGCTCAATAATACAATTTTGACAAGTAGCTATTCCCTTCATAGCTCCTATAATATCAACGAATTATTATGGATTCTGTTGTTTGGACGACAAAATATTATATTCCGCAAGTTTCCGGGGGTCAAATGTAATAATTTTTCTTACTCTTTTAATGATTCCTATGCGATCGAGTTTATTAAGTAATTCGGTCATCGTTGGACGAGAAATTCCCACCATGTCTGCCAACTCCTCATGAGTAAACTTAGCAGCTATTGTTACCGTATTTTCTTTTTTCTCCCCATATCTCTTAGCAAGTCTTAATAATAAGTTTTTGACTTTAGTGAGTAGGCTATCGGAAGCTAAGGCTGCAACAGTTTTTTTATCTTCAACAGTTTTTTGAAATAGCTCCCTAATCAGTTGATAAGAAACGGCCGGGTTTTTAGATACCATTTCGAAGAATTCCTGCTTTTTCATAACGCAAACAAGTGAATTTGCTGTAGCCTCTACAAAATTCTCATTTGTCTCTTCAACACCTAAGTCCCCAAAAACGTTACCAGGGGTAAGGACATCCACAATGATCTTTTTGCCATCGGGAGTTAGTTCATATACTTCCACTCTGCCCATCTTTAATATAAAAACTTTATCGCTATCAACCGGCTCTAAAATAACCTGCCTTTTGCCGTATTCTTTCATCACCAGGTTGCGCGAAAGCATCTCGACCTCTTTTTGAGGTAGAGTTTTAAATAAATTTAATTGCTTTAAATACCAAAGCTTCCTATTCATATTCACTGGAAAAGTTCCGTGTCCGGATGAAATGATGCCCAGGCAAACCAGAATAGTCTAATCGGAACAATTTCTTCCTGCGTTTGTAAGTTGGTAATTTTAATTTTTCCTGATTGCGTTCTTTCCAGTCGTATTGCTGTATTTCCAACCGTGTCCTCAATTACTTTTTTCTTATCAAAAACGCTTGCGGGGTAGGCTTTGGATGATCCGCTTATCTCTACCCCATAAACTACTGTTTTTATCTGAAGACTTTTATTTAAACCTTTTACCCCAAACAACAACTCGTCATTCTGTTCGTAAGTACCATAAGGATACTGATCGTAATTTCTATTGTGACCGGTGTCTTTGGAGAGAACTTGCGTAGCAGGGTGTTCTTTTTTCCATTCACCCCAGGTTACAGTGATAATTGGAACCTGTTTTAATTTCTCATTCCTTCTTGCAGCAGGTCCAACAATACCCTCTCCTGTTATTTGCTGCCAGAGATTTCCTTCATATCTGTCATACATAACCAAATCCGAATTATGCAGTTTCCCCGACACGCCAAATTCGGTAATAACTCCATCAACAACTCTTTCAAAAGCCAGCGCTGATCCGCAAAGCGGGCAAAAAGTAACCGCTATAGGTGTACCTGCAGCTTCATCATTTACAATCTCATGCCAATTTAAAATCCTTTGAGGATAAGCTTTCTGTGTGCCTTTGTAGTCTATTGCGAAAACCATATCATCACTACTTAACCAGTTAGCTTGTTGAGCTGATTCGAATTTAGGATTATCAATAGATGGTATACAGTCTTGTCCAAAACATCCTTGCAGTAAATCTTCTTTCTTGACTTTTGCTCCTGTAAAGTCATTTTGTAATGAAACTTTTTTAACAACCGTTTGCTCTCCACCCTTTTTTAATTGATTAAGCTGCGTATCTACTTTAACGCTGCTTTCAAAAGTTGTTGCAATTTGCGTCCAGGACGCCGGTAAAGTAGCTAGCGTCCATGCTTGCAAGACTCTGTCCGCGCCTGTCCAGATGAAAAGGGCTGTTGCTAAAACAATAACCCCAAAAACCTGTCGTATTTTTTGATTTTGTGTTTTAAAAAAAGCAAGCTTTTGTGAGGCCTTAGCTCCGCCTTTTGCAACGAAATACAGGGGAATTCCAACACCCAACGCATAAGCGGATATAACCAGCACCATTATCAAGGAAAATGAGCTTACCGCGGCAAGAGTTGCCATTGCCGCCACAACAGGACCGATACATGGAGTCCAGATTATTCCTAAGGATGCGCCTGTTAAAAACCCTCCCCAAAATCCACCGCCTTTACTTTGATAAGCTCCAAAATGCCAATACCGCTCAATAAATACTTGAATCTTTT
>CAZRWL010000047.1:0-3859 GCA_964603935.1 uncultured Gammaproteobacteria bacterium
GCGGAGGAGACAGGATTCGAACCTGCGCGAGCCTTACGGCTCAGGGATTTAGCAAACCCCCGCAATTGACCAGGCTATGCGACTCCTCCTCAAAGCATTATATAGATTTTTCGTCTGCTTGACAAGTATGACAAAATTATATAAAATCGTCATACGATGCAACAAGTAACTGTTGGAACAAAATATCAAATAGTTATCCCTAAAGAGATAAGGATTAAATTAAAAGGTTTGAAGCCCGGCATAAAGCTTAGCGTGCAACAGATTGATGAGAATGCTGTTACTCTTAAAATAGATCCTTTAGATTGGATTAGGAGAACAGCCGGCATGATGACGGAGGCATGGAAAGATATAGATCCGATTGCAGAGATTCAAAAAGGCAGAGATGAGTGGGAAGAAAGGTTAAAAAAACTTGAAAAGAGCTTTAAGTAATTATAAAAAAATTGGAATTGATACAAATATTTTTATTTATTACTTAAATCAAGGTTCACCTTATTACTTGCATGCCGTAGCTTTATTTACTGTTTTTATAAAAAAACAGGCAATTTTAATTACTAGCACGCTTACATTAACAGAAATATTGTCTCTTAAAACAACAACAGAACCGCTTCTATCCATGATAGAAGAGGCTATTGTTTCAATGCCTAACCTTCAGTTGATAAGCGCGGATCGAATAATAGCTAAAAGAGCTGCTCAGATAAGGAGAATGTATAATTTTGCTTTAACTGACTCAGTCCAACTCGCTACAGCTTTAGAAAATAATGCGGAAGTTTTTATTACAAATGATAAAAAGCTACAACGTTTTAAAAAGCTTCCGGTTATTTTACTAACTTCCTTGAGCCTGCAAAATAAACAATAATTTTGATCTATCCATCGCGTCTGCTTTGACTTCGCTTTCTGCTACACTAAAATTGTGGGTTTTTTGGATTTTCTGTTCCCGAAATATTGCGTTAATTGCCGCAAAATTGGCGATTACATCTGCGCCAACTGTTTTTCATACCTGAGCTTTGATGTCTCGATGATTTGTTTGGTTTGCAACAAGAATACACTTGATGGATTGACTCATTCTAGTTGTCAGGGAAAATATTCAATTGACGGAGTTTTTGCAGGGATTGCCTATAAAGGGATTGTAAAAAAATTAATTTATAATTTTAAATACAAGCCTTACCTCTCGGATTTAAAAGAATCTTTAACTGAACTTTTTTACGAATCAATTATTCAGCAGGAAATATTTCAGAATGTGTATAAAATTACACCTGTTCTCGTGCCTATTCCTCTTCATGCAAAGCGTTTGAGAGAAAGAGGCTATAATCATGCAAAACTTTTGGCAGAGGGTTTATCCGGCAAGCTTAATCTTCAAGTAATAGATGTTTTAAGAAGAACAAAAGATACAAAATCACAATTCGGTTTAAAATTAAAAGACAGGAAAAGAAATATAGAGGACGCTTTTATACTTAATACGAAATACTCAATGCTTAATACTAGCGTTTTGCTTGTTGACGACATTCTGACAACCGGTTCAACTCTTCTTGAGGCAGCAAGAGTTCTTAAGAGGCATGGGGTAAAAAAGGTGTGGGGACTGACGTTGGCAAGAGACTAGCTTTTTTGCTTAAAATAGTCTACGGTTTCAGCGATGCGGTCAGTTACGATATCTGTAATTCCTGCCTGACTAAAAAGCTTAAGACCCGCATCGCTGTTGATAACTCCGGCTTTCACATTGAATCCGTGATTTTCCAGAAAGATCTTTAATCTTGCCAGTCTTTTGGGAGAAATAAGGGCGCGGAAAAGCCTTTGACTTCCGGGAAGTCCGTCAAGCCAGCCCAAAAATACGCAATAGCTTTTTTTAGGCTTCCTCATAAAGCGGTATGCAGGAGGCAAATGCAGAAATTGGCCGACTTGCAGTTTGGGGTGGCGGGACTGCGCTTTTAGGGCATTTCTGACGAGAAAAGACCAGCCGGCAATATTTACCTGATCCCACAAATTTTGCTCTTGAATTTTTTTGGTAAGAGATTCTATGAGAATTGGGGAAGATGTTTTGACTTCCAAAAAAAACTCCGCTTGTTTTTGCTTAATGTAATCAAAAAGATCATCCAAAACCAAAAGCTCATGACCTAAATGTCTGCAGATATCTTGAAGTTCATCGATAGAGTGCTGAGAGATTTTAAATTTCTTATTCTCAATTTTTACATGGGCGCTATGATAAATTATGGCTTTTTCATCAGCTGTTAATCTGATGTCGCATTCTATGCCCTTTGCGCCTGCCAGAATAGCTTTTTCAAAAGCAGATATTGTATTTTCCAAAGCATGCTTGCTGTACCCTCTATGCGCGATAACCATACTTACTCAATTTTGAATTTTTAATTTTTAATTTTAAATTTGATTCCGTATCTCTTAATGATAAAATAAATTGATCCGATAATCAATACTGTAACAATTCCCAAAAAGAAGTTCCTGCCAAAAATTCTTCTGTAAATTTCATCGCCGAAATAAAAAGTTACAGCTGTGGGAAGAGAAGCGATAAGTGTGGCCAAAGCAAACTTTGAAAAGCTTATTTTGGTAAGTCCTATGGCATAGCTTGAAATATCTACAACCGGCACTGTAAACAGCCTAAAGGCAAGAAGAGTCATAAATTGTCTTTTCCCTGATATCTGTTTGCCTAATTTATGGATTTTATTTAAAGAGGCAAATTTTTCAACCAATGGCTCTCTGTAAATTCTGGCAAGAAAAAAAGCAATAGATGTCCCAAAAACTATCCCGATTGTATTGCATAAGAAAGCCACAAACCAGCCGAATATGGGAACTGTGGAGAAAATAATCATGCCTGCGGGAATAACAGGAACAACATTGCCCAGAGTTCTTAGAAATACAAGTAATATAGCGCCGATGATTAGGTGTTCGGAAGTGAATTTGAGAGTCGAGCTCAATTCGTATGGATTAAAGAAAATAAGAACAAGCAATAATGCGATTAGGGCTAAAATACCAACAGAACCTATCGCTATTTTTTTCTTACGCATCTTGCTATTTTATCACAAAAAACCCCGCCTTTCAGCGGGGTAGTGTGGAGATGTCGAGCAGTGAGCTCGAGTGCGAAAAATTACCTTAAAAACTTCTACAAGCTTAGTTGATTATTTTCCGCCAACTGGCGGAGTCGCGCTATTTTTTCCAATCAACAAGAATAAATAGCGTCAAGGTTGATAAATACAATAAGGATAGAAACCAACTTTCCTCACCATCTCTCAACTGTAGTTATGCTTATAAAATCCCATTGAGAAAAGTTTTTATAAACAGTTCGGCTTACTTAAGCGTATGCTTGAACGTAAGCGAACGCTGGCATTTTATTGCTAGCATTTATGTTTTGATCGGTTTTACGACTTTTGATCATTGTCGGCTTGCTGTTTTTTAAAGTGCATTCTCGTCGATGCAATGCATCCCCAAGACACGTATTATATCCAATTTTAGCTCCAAAGTCAAGCCCGAACCTAGCCTCAAATCAGCCTTGATTTTCTTCCATTTCCTGCTCGACTTCGCGCTGGATGTCTTTTTTCTTGATCGATTCTTTTTTGTCGTATTGTTTCTTGCCTTTGCCAAGCGCAATCTCAACTTTGATAAAGCTTTTGGTTGTGTACATGCTCAGAGGAACCAGAGCTAAATTTTGTCCCTCTGTTTTGGATTTAAGGGCAATAATCTCGCTTTTATGCAGCAAAAGCTTCCGGGTGCGCTTCTCATCGTAATTTTCCGGTCTTGAATATTGATAGGGGAATATTTTCGCATTGATCAAATACGCCTCTGATCCCATAATCCGCACATGCGCTCCTGTCAAATCCGCATGCCCCAAACGCACAGCCTTGACTTCGGCTCCATA
>CAZRWL010000048.1:0-3677 GCA_964603935.1 uncultured Gammaproteobacteria bacterium
AATATGCTAAATGACGATTTAAAAAATAAAAGAATATTAATAACCGGCATCACGGGTTTTGTGGGAAAAGCTTTGAGCGATCGCTTGAGATCATTGGGAGCTAGCGTGTACGGAATTTCAAGAGCGGTTAATAATGATGCTAAAAATATAAATGCGGATATACTTGATTATTCCAAAATTAATAAATTTATTAAGAATTCAGGTATTGAGATATGTTTTCATCTAGCCTCTGCTTCGTTGGTTGAGGAGGGCCAACGGCATCCCTATCAGACTTTTAAAATCAACATGGAAGGGACTTTAAATATTCTTGAAAGTGCAAGGAATAATAAATTGGAAAAAGTAATAATCGCATCCACGTCTCATGTGTATGGGAAAAATAAAGTTCCGTATCTTGAAAGTTATACGCCAAAACCGACAAGACCATATGAGACATCAAAGGCTTGTACGGATATTATTGCTCAGTCTTATGCAGCAAGTTTTAATCTTCCTGTTCTGATACCGCGGTTTGTGAACATTTATGGTCCGGGAGATTTAAATTTTCAAAGACTGATTCCAAAAACAATTAAAAGCGTTCTAGGGGGTTCCGAGCCTAAAATGTGGGGAGGAGGAGCACTTAGGGATTATCTTTTTATCGATGATGCGGTGAGCGCATACGTTTCGCTGGCAAAAATAAGCGTAGAGAAAGTTGGGTCAAATAGGGTTTTTAACTTTGGGAGTTCAAACGTCATCAGCGTTGAAGATTTAATAAAGAAGATTATATTAATTGCAAATAAAAATCTCTCAATTAAGAAAACTGTTGAAAAAAGAGAGGGAGAAATAGCATCGCAATATGTATCAATTGCAAAAGCAAAAAGGGAACTGGGATGGTATCCAAAAGTAATCTTAGATAAGGGTCTTTCAAAAACTATTACATGGTATCAAGAGAATTCCGGTCTTTTTATATGAGGAAGCATGTCCTAATTATATCCATTGGCTTTTTACCTAATATTGGAGGACTTGAAACACATCTTAAAGATTTAATAGATGAATTAATCAAGAAAGATTGGGGAGTCACGGTTCTTACTTATCAGCCTCTTAATACTCCAATTTTAGGTAAATGGGTAGATAGATCTAAGAATCTGATTATATTCAGGCTTCCTATTCTAAGGGGGATATTTTATAAGTTGTATAAAAAACCTCTGTTGGAATTTTTATTTTTAGAACCATTACTTTTTTTGGTAACCCCGCTAATGTTACTAATGTATCCGAATATTAATGTGGTTAATGCTCAAGGTCTCGTTGCGGGATTTACCGCCTCTTTCTGGGCAAAATTTTTTAGAAAACGCTACGTAGTTTCTGCTCAATCTGTTTATCATTTTCCCAAAAAAGGAATTTATAGACAAATTTGTAAATGGATTTTTAGTTCGGCTGATAAAATTATTTCGATTTCCAAACAGAGTAAGCAAGACATAGAAACTTTAGGAATACCTTCCGGAAGAATTCAGATTTATACTAATTGGGAGGATAGTAATTTATTAAAACCAATAAAAAAAGAAACTGCAAGGAAAGAAATAGGGTTTAGCAATAAATTCGTTATTTCTTTTTTTGGCAGGCTGATTGAGGAAAAAGGCGTAAGGGTGGCCATCGATGCAATCAGATTATCAGACAGGAGAATCACATTCGCAATATATGGCGAAGGCCCATTGGTCGATTATGTAAAAAAATCAACCCAAGAATATTCCAATCTGGTCTATATGGGAACAATTTCACCTAGCCTTTTGCCTCTCCATTACAGTGCAGCAGATATCGTGCTCATGCCGACATTAAATGAGGAGGGTTTTGGAAGAGTAGCTGCGGGAGCGTTGTTCTGCGGGACACCGGTGATTGCCTCAAATAGAGGAGCACTGCCTACGATAGTCAATGATTCGGTCGGCAAGATTATAGAGCCTACAGCCCAAGAGATTGCAAAGGCAGTTAATTTCTATTTCCATAACCGCCATGCTTTAGAAAAATCCGCTCAAAATGCCAGGAAATACGCAATAAGAAAGTTTAGTAAAAAAAACGCAGAAGCCATCATTAGTTCTTATATTGAAATAAATTAATTATTAATTATGGGAATAACAAAATTTGTAGTAATACTTAGTGGTCTTCTTTACAAAATTATCGGTGGAGGGCCAAGTAGTATTCTTGCTCATTCGTGGCTTGGAAAAATTATTTATCAAGTTATTTCTGGTCCAAAAAAACAATTTAAAATTTTTTCTACAAATGAGGGCATTAAAGTAAAGCTTAATGCACAAGAAGCATTGACCCTTGGGGTTGTATACCTTGGCACTATTAATAAATATGAAACAAAGATACTAAAGACGATAATTAAACCCGGGGATATTGTTATCGATATAGGAGCTTATGTTGATGGCTGGTATACGCTTCTCGCAGCGAAGCTTACCGGTGACAAAGGTCACGTGTATGCTTTTGAGCCACACCCAATTTATTTCCAACGCCTCAAAGAAAATGTACAACTTAATCAATTAACCAATGTAACACTCGAGCGTCTTGGGATTTTTAATAAAAATGGTAGTTCTACATTCTATGAAGCACAATTTGGAAGCTCAATAATAGAATCGCAGGTAGTGGCAATGACCAAACTAAAACCTAAAGAAATAACTATACAAACAATAACGCTTGATACCTATATAAAAGCAAAAAATATTCGTCACGTTTCTCTCATTAAAATTGATGTTGAGGGAGCAGAAATGTCTGTGCTGAAAGGCGGAAATCGATTGCTGCGGTCTAAAAACGCGCCGGATCTTATCGTTGAGGTGTTTGATATACAACTGCGACGCGGAGGTTCTAGTGAAGTAAAGCTATTGTCTTATCTAAAACGTTTGGGCTATACACCATACATGTTTACCGCCAATGGTCTTTCTCCATATAAAAAGGAGCAACATTCTACCCTTAACCTCTTCTTTTCAAAAAGAGCCCATTAGTCACAAATGTATGCTTTACAGATACGCATTAGTATGAGAGAATTTATGTCATTAGAATATGAATAAAATATATTATGAAAATATTTTTATGTATTCAAGTCATCAATCAACGGCTAATGCAGAAGAGTATTTCGCCGCGCATACGAATAAACTTGTAGTTTTCCTTTTGGATCATCGAGCATATAATACAAACGCGGTGCGACTTTATAAGAAAGGAAGCTTAGTAGAGGAAAAAAAAATCAATCTTCCCCAAAACAAATTTGCTTATTTTTTTTTGTGGTATATTAATTACCTTACTTTCCTTATGACATATTTCACAAAAAAAGAAAAAGTAATTGTCATTTCTTTTCACCCAATATCTTTTTTTGGAATGGTTATACAAAAAATGATAAGAAATATAGATTTCCTTTTTTATGATGGAGATTTTTTTCCTCCTGTAAATATCTCGCTTAGATTATTCGAAGCGCTTAAAAGGCATTATAACCAAAAAGTTAAATACGCTTTCTATTCGGGAGATTTAATAAATGAAAAAATGAATGGAAAGGTACTTAATACTCCTTATAGAAAAACCGCTTTGTGGGGAGTAATGCCTAGAAATATTAAACGAAAACTTGATAAAAATAGCCTTACGATTTTATTTGTTGGTTTTATCAAAGATTCTCAAGATTTGGAGTTTTTATTTAATTTCCTAAAAGAACATAAGAATTATAA
>CAZRWL010000049.1:0-3505 GCA_964603935.1 uncultured Gammaproteobacteria bacterium
ACCGACACCGGCAAGAATAATTAGTACTATTATAATAAGCGGTGATAATAATATTTTCCGTTTCATGTTGTTATTGACAATTGTTTCATTATATGATATATTCAATATTATTGATCGGGTGGGTTTCCGAACCAGGATGAAAGACTCCTGTTTAAGTTACCAATAACACTCGATCTTTAATGTCAGGCTCATTGTTGGATTGTTAGATTGCTTCATTGTTATTCCTTTAACCTTTCTTCTGTAAATTTGATTAGTTGATGTATCTCCTTGGGCAATAACTGCAATTCTGTTAAGATATGCTCGCATTGCTCTTTCGTTAATAGCTTTCTAATTTTAGATTTCTCATTCCAATCCAAACTTTCTTTAACTGAACCAAAGCTATAATAATAAAACTTAATTTTATCCTTTTTTCCAAATCTTCCAAAACCTTCAGCAAGGTTAGCTGAAACTGAATCAATTGCAGTAACAAATTGTACTCCAACTGTTCTTTTTTCAAACCAATTCCAATCTACTACAATATTCCACACATAATTTGATAATGCAAGTGACTTTTTGTAACAATCAATATCGTTGAGTTGTAAGTATTTTTTCACAACAATTTAGCAATTGAACAATGTAATAATTATTTCTGTATATTCAACTTTACCGGATTGATCGACCTGATAAATAGTATTCTTTTTTTGCTTTATGTTTTTTTCCTGTTTTTTCATATCGTTACTTCTACAAGGCGAGGCCTTGTGGACTCGATTAAGGCTGTATCCTTTTTGCAAATTTACTGACCCTGCTTCCCCTCCTCCACCGAGAAGAACAGCAGCGCCCGCCAGACCGACACCGGCAAGAATAATCAGTACTATTATAATAAGCGGTGATAATAATATTTTCCTCTTCACAATTTATTTTTTACAATTACAAATTATTCAGTTAACGAATTAAAGAGTTAACGGGTTAACATGCTAACTTTCTTTTTTATAAACTGCCCGTCTCTTCTTTTGCCCTCAAGATATTTTATAAACGCTCCGATTTGCTTAGCTAGTTGATCCAGATTTATTTGCAAATGATCAAATTCTTCTTGAACAATATATTTAACTGAGAAAGCAATATATAATTGATTACGGACTTCTCCAACAGATCCCTTGGCCATTCCCAGAAATCTAATAAATTCGTTATTATTGTTCTTTTCAAAGCCTTCAACTATATTAGAGCTTACAGAAACAATCGCTCTTCTAATTTGATCCCTTAGTCCAAAATCTTTTGAAAAGTCTTTTTTCGAAGTAATATCATATATCTCTCTTGTAATTTTCAAGCTTAATTTCCAAACCCCTAATTCTTCAAACCTGGTTATTTTCATAATTCGTTAATGCGTTAATTCTTTAACCCGTTAATCGTCGTCACTTCGTGCCAACTATCCACCAGTCAAAAGTAATCGGCGCTGATGTTGGAGTCGGAATGCCTACCTTGAATTTGCCTGCGGATTTTTTAACCACAGTAATCTGCTGATCCGTAAGGGATGTTGAAGTTAGGAATATCTTTGAGCTGCTGCTTGCGATAGGTGTTGTAACTTCAATAAATGTAGCTCCGGCCGGAATAACTGCGCTTCCAATGCTTTGCTCTCCCAACACAGTGTAGTTATTTGCTTCAATTTCGTCAGCGGTAATTGTTCCTGCCACATCTAGCGCTCCCGCATAGATGTGGCCTGCCACAGTAAGATTGCCTGCTGTATCAATAACAACTTTGCCATCAAGAATATCCACTCCTCCGAGTCCATCTTTTTGCAGATATAAATCCCCTGCCAAAGTACCTATTTCTCCATCCAATCCATGTATTGAAAGCAAGCCTGCGTTGATATTCCCCGTAACGCCTAAGTCTGAAACTGTTGTCCTGCCCAAAACCATTAGATTTGCGGAAATTGTCGCGCTGTTCAATTCTACATCGCCCAACTCAAGCATTGCTGATGTTGAAGCGCCCAAAACCTGACTATTGACAATCTCCGTTAAGAAGGCTGAAGCTGACGCCTGCTGCTCTGCCTGCATGGTCAAAAGATTAATTCTTGACTGAAGATCATTAACTTTGTTATTCAAACTGTTAAATAATGGATCATTAGCCAGAATATAATCTGTTTGCGCTGCAAGGCTGGCGGAACTTGAAGCTATTTGAGCCTGCAAGGTCTCTCCTTGCAAAGCTAACTGATCTTCCAGATTTAAGACTGTGCTGGTGATTCCGGCCAGCTGTCCGTCATACGATATATAAACCGAAGGGTTATACCAGGAAATATTTACAGAAACCAGAACCTCGCCCACTCCTGATCCATCAAAAGGCTCTATCGCTTTACCGATAATTTGCCCCACGCTTGTAGCTTTGACTGCGATACCCGGAGTTGTGGATGATGTCAGCGGATCTCCGATTTTGATCGTGCCGTTGGCTGTTGATACTCTTGTTCTGACTTGTCCGACAAGACCAACTGCTATAGACCTGTCAGCCAGATTCTCTCCTCCGAGGAATGCCGGAGCTTTGGATGCGACTCCGATAATCTTTCCGTTATTCCCGTCACACGGATAAGCTAAACCGCTATCAGACAAACATACTATAGATCCGAATGGTATCGATGTATTTTGATCTTTTCTGAAGTACTCGGCAAAGTCGGCAACGCCATTGGTCTGATAAGTTACTCCGCTTGAAGCATTGCTCTTGATCATACCCTGAATCAGTCCGTTGCCGTTAAGGAAAGTTGTGAATAAATTGGTCGCGGTGCCGGACCCTGTAAAACCAAGCTTGATTACCAGACCATCCGCATCTGTTCCGGTACTCGTATTGTAAATCTGCGCTGCTGCTGTGGCTGCTTGGCTGTCCTGAACATCCAGCCTGTAAAGAGGCGCTGTTGTGCCGATGCCGACGTTACCGCTTCCTAAGATTGTCATTTGAGTCGCTCTAGTCACCGAGCCATTCGGAGTCACCTGGAAAGACATATAACTGCCAGCATTCGTCCCTGTTACCCAGTTTTCACCCGCTCTACCCTCAATAGCCGCTACAGCCCTGCCGGTGGTGCTATCATAGCCACCAAACAACAAACCGCCCAATCTGTCTCCGCTGGCGGGCAATCCCACAGAAGCATTATTATGGAAAAGCTTTACAATACCACCTGCATTGGCATTAGTCACTTCGTCTCTGACAAATAACGCTGGATTAGCAGTTGTCGAATATATGTCCAATTTTTCACTCGGCGTGGTCGTCCCGATGCCGACGTTGCCATTGTTCCCCATATATAAGACTGGAAGAGCTGCCAATCCCGCATCTCCTGAAGGACTTCTCTGGAAATTCAATGTTCCGTTGTCCAAAATGTTAAATGTATGCGCAGTTCCTGCTCCCCTTAAAGAGAGATTGGCGGAAAGAGATGCGGAACCTGTAATGTCAAGGGCGGTCAAGGGAGATGTCTGTCCTCCCATTCCCACATTGCCTGTTGCGTCAATAATAAACTTTGTTGTTCCTGATGCTGAAGCTGTAAAGATGT
>CAZRWL010000050.1:0-3230 GCA_964603935.1 uncultured Gammaproteobacteria bacterium
CTCGCTTGCCCTTCGGGGAAATTGCCTTCGGCAACTTCCACTAACCCTAACGTTAAATGCAATTTGCCCTCGCCCGCCTTGATTTTGATTTAAGTTGAAATTTTCGATATATTTAAATAATAACTAAATTTAATTAGAACTATGAATCAAAAAATTTTACTTATATTGGCAGTTTTAGGAATTATACTAATAGCAGGTTGTGTTCAACAGATAAGAACACCAGATCAACCTCCAAAAACAATTGAATCTGATATAGAATCTTTTGTAAATAGTTTTAATTTTCCAAAACTGCAAGGAATAAATATCTTGCTGGAGATTCCTGAAGAAGATATGCAAGTATTTCAAATTAGCTATGGAGAACCCCAAGATTGTATTTCTGGTTGTTTTTATAGTAGAGCCACAGGTATAAAACATAACAATAAAATTGCTTGGATTTCTGTTAACAACTATGATGACTTTGACGTAAGTAATTTGCAAATGTATGATTTTGATTCAAACGATAACTACCTCTTTACTGATGAATTTTTTAACAAACTAAAATCCAAAGATAGTTGGGTTTATCAATATGCATTTTTACCTCTATTGGCAAACGATCCTGATACACCAGATAAAACTCTCCTAAAAATTGCAGAAGGTCTTTCTTCATATACTCAACCTTGGCTGGCTAACTCTTTATTAGAAAATCCAGATGTCCAACAAAATAAACAAATTTTGACAATAATTGCTAATTTACCTGTATTTTCTGGAGATGCGTATGAAGAAGAAGTTAGATCCAAGGCTCAAAATTTACTTAGTAGCTTAGAATAAAATTGGCGGGCTTCGGGCAAACTTCTTCGAAATGCTTCGCGTTTCTCGACCCCATTGCATTCTCGCCTACGGCTCGGGGCATTTAACACGAGTTTCACGGCTCGCACCTTGCAGGTGCTCGACCCAAATTCCTCGGCTTTGCCTCGGAACTTCGTGAAACTCGTATGTTAAGCGAAATATTACTCGGCAATTTTTGGACTTTTTTGTTTTGAAATTTGTAAACAAATTCCATTATTGAAAAAATTCCACCACAACTGGCGGTCGACGGTCAAATTTTCTTTGCGAAAATTTGCCCTACTCGCCACCCCGGAGGGGGCAACCCCCGGCTCGCCGACCGCCCGTGGTGGAATTTTTCTGGCCAAAAATTGCCTGCGTCATACTCAAAACTTTAATGGCTCGCAAAGCTCGCCTTAAAGTTTTGGTTTTCTTCGAAAACTCGCTTAACAAGGGTTAGTGCTACGCTCGGTGCAGTGGCGCCTCGCTTGCCCTTCGGGGAAATTGCCTTCGGCAACTTCCACTAACCCTAACGTTATCTGGCTCCGGCTCGCTCTGCCGCTCGCCTCCGGCCCAAATTTCCTCGCTTCGCTCAGAAACTTCAGATAACGCCAGCGTTAAACTCAATAAATTTGAAGTCCTAAAAATGAGAAGAGGGCAATTTCTAAAAAGTATATGGGGGTCGCCTTTATCTGCATAAGCTTTCTGGAAGCCAATGATCATCTCTTTGCACAGTATTCTCTAGAGTTTGTTTCATTCTATCGATATCGTAGTTACCACTTACCATAACTCGCTTACCCTTCTTAACAAAAGTAGCAATAGGGTTGCCAAACTTTACTTCTTGTCTAATTTCTCTGTAAGTAAATTCTCCATTGTCAATCGGAACTACACTTATATATTCTCTATGACTTTCAAAATCAGAATCATCAACTGAAAGACTTTCAATGTTTTCAGTAACCCCTAACCTCTTCATAATTTTTTCTTGTTCATGTTCATAGTATGCTGATGGTTTAACTAATTCAAATTGTGCTGCTTTTAATGCATCCGCTAAATCATCATACCGCACAACTCTTTTATCCTCTCCATAGAATGATGCTACCCAAGCTCCAAGCTTTTCTGCATCTACTTTGAAATCTGCTGGAGTTTCATCATTTCTTCCTACTCTTTCCTTTCTAAATGTAACGACTCTTCTAGTATCATCGTTTCTGTGAGATTGAAAGTCATACAATATCGCGTATCTTGTCTCTTGATCTGGCATTTTTGTTCCTCTTGATTGCTTTTATTATTTTACAGTAAGAAGTAAGAACTATATAAAATTTACCTCCCCCTATAGGGTTAAGCAGATAGCAAGTTTTATATAGTATTGAATATAATCCTTCTTTATGGAGTATAAAGTCTTACGAGATATTGGACTAACAGAAAGTGAAATTAAAGTATATCTTGCTCTGCTTAAACTTGGTTCTACAACATCAGGTCCGCTAACCGAAAAATCTGGAGTTGCCAGATCAAAGATTTATGAAGTTCTTGAACGTCTTATTAGTAAAAGTCTTGTTTCTTACATCATTAAACAAAAAACAAAATACTATCAAGCGGAAGACCCCATTAAAATTCAGGAATATCTCAATCAAAAAGAAAAAGAATTCAAGAAACAAAGAAGTAAAATAGATGAACTCATACCCCAACTCCAGATTCAGAAACAATTATCAAAAAAACCAAGTGAAGCTCAGATTTATAGCGGATTTAGGGGAATTCAAACTGTACATGAACACATGTATCAAAAACTAAAAAGAGGGGATGATTTTTTCTATCTAGGGATTCCTGCTTCGCAAAAGAAAGAGCATCACTTGTATTGGCAGAGAGATCATAAAAGACGAGAGAAAGCAGGATTAGTTAGCAGAGCATTATTCAATAAAAACACCGATAAAATAATATTGAAAAATAGAAATAGCTACAATAACTCAGAAGCAAGATTTATGCCACTTCCGGTAAAAACTCCAGCATGGATTATGGGGTACAAAGATGTTACAGTTATTGGCTTACAGAGTGATGATGGGATGGCAATAGAAATCATTAATCAAGAGATAGCAGATTCCTTTAGAGAATACTTTGAAGCTTTTTGGAAATTGTCAAAAACCATTTAAGTGACGGCGACCTCTTAGATTTTTTAACTTGATGAGCCTTCGGCTTTGATAAAACAGAAATTGCCCTCTGATTCTGTGTCTTGATTGCTCACTGTGTTCGCTTGGTGGACGGACTTCAAATTTACTTTTCGGAACGAAATTTGCCAGAACTTGCGTAACTGGCAAAGAATATAACAGCGATTAAGCGGTTCGCAGGGTCGCTTCGCTAAAATGCCAAGCATTTTCCCCTGCTCTCCCAAATGCCTCGCCATCTCTCAAAAATTTCTCAGCTCTGATTTTTCATGGGTT
>CAZRWL010000051.1:0-3147 GCA_964603935.1 uncultured Gammaproteobacteria bacterium
AGAGCCAAGTTTGAACCGATAAATCCTGCTCCGCCGGTGATAAGAATTTTCATCTGATTATCCTTTTTAATCCTTTCTGCTGCGTGAAAATGAAATAATGGATCGTCCAAGAGTTGGGAAAATTTTAGCGGGTGCATCAAATAATAGGAAGCCGGGTAGGGTAATGGTATCAGAGAATGCTGCTATTGGTTCAAATTTATGAAGAAGAAGGAGTTCTTTTAGCGTTTCAAAAGTAAAATATCGAATATGTCCCGCTGCCTTTTCTGGTAAACTGAATGATTGTTCCATAAACATACCTTTTCCGAATAAGTAGTGAAGTCTTCTTCCAAGAGAGAGGAAATTAGGTGTGGTAATTATGAAAATTCCACCTGGTTTTAAAATTCGTTTAACCTCTCGCATAAAGAAATCCGTATCATACAAATGCTCAATTATTTCTCCTGCAAATACATAGTCAAATAGATTTGATTCAAAGTTTATCCCCTTTTCTATATCGCAAACTTTTGCATGAATTCCTTTTTGACGGGCGAGTGCAATAGTTTTTTTTGCGATATCTATACCATAGGTGTCACAATTTCCAAGACAATTTTTCAAGAGTAAAGCAAGATGTCCATCATAACAGCCAATGTCCAGAAGTTTCACAGAATTTTTCGCGTCCTTTTGAAAGACAGAATTATGTTTGGCAAGGAAAGATAAGACTACTTTTAACCGAGGATCGCCTTGGTAGTTTATAGTCCGATTTGCAACGGGATCATAACGTTTTTTGAGAAATTCTTGACGATTCTTATACATAACTAGATTGGAAAATATAGTTTGCAGGAATAGAGTAAAAGTATACCATGTATTTTCCAAGCGTGCAAAAATGTACACCAGAGCAACAAGAGCGTATAATAACATCTTAAATAAGTTACTATGTTAAAAAAACCATTTTTTTCTATAGTTATTCCTACTTACAATAGGGCTGCGGATTTACAATTTGCACTTTATTGTATTTTTAGGCAAACTTTTTCTGACTTTGAAGTAGTTATTTCTGATAATTGTTCCAATGATAATACAAAATCTGTTGTACAAAATATAAAAGATAAACGAATACGCTATTTTCGATTAAAAAAGACAGTTGGAAATGCAGTCAATTTTAAAAATGGGATAAAACGGGCAAAAGGAAAATATATTTTCCTTCATAGCGATGATGATTTTATCTTATATTCACAATCTCTTGGAGAAATTTATAACAAGATTATCAGACTACATCCGGGATATGTTCGCATCAATTATGTCAGTTTGTCTCTGAATAAGAAGCAGATATTTTATTACAGGCTTGTGAAAAGGTTTTCAAAGAATGAATATTTTCCTCCATCTTTTGATAATGAAAAAATTTTAACATTTATTCTTAATTCTGATCCTTATTTTATTTCAGGAATAATTTTCAAAAATGAATTTAGTAAAGGTATTAAGGTAATTGATTCTGACCCAGTGCCTTGCATAGAGATATTATTTGATGTAATCAGAAATTTTGGTGGATATTATATTGAGAAGCCGCATATAGCAGCATCTTGGTCAAGGAGGGAGATTAAAAAAAACGAACCGCATCATTTTTATGTTTTAATGGACGGGAAGTTGCGGTTCGAACAATATCTTGAAGTGGTAAAACGAAATGTCAATAAAGAAACGTATACTAAGTTTTTGCATCGTGAGCTGATGAACCATTGCGTCTTGCTTTTTCCGGCAATGAAAGCTCTGGCGGGAAATAAAAAAACATTACAAATTTCTTCGAGGATTTGCCTATTAGATCCAGCCATGAAAAAGAATGTTTTTTTTTGGATATGTCTTATGACAGCATTCCTATTGCCGGGTGGTATTCTTAAAGTTCTCCGAGATGCGTTCCTTAGTTTATTCGCAAGATACTCCAAAGTAGAGGGTGGTGATAAAATTTACGCGGCAATAAAGAATTTACAATTGAAATACGAAGGGCTAAAACATTAGCCTTGCTTTTCCAATCGAACTAATTTTCCTTTTATAATCCATAAAATTTCCGACCACCCATAACCAAAAAGCATTGTTAGACAAATTACAGGATGTAAAAACCATGCCCAATCCCGTATCTTTATGAAGCCTCGCACAGCTTCAAATGTTGGGATAACAATAGTTATTGAAAAAAAGATAAATCTCATAAGATTAAAGATATCCTTTTTTGACCCCCAGCTAAAAACGTAATATATTCTCTTGTAACGCTGTTTATCATAATGTACTTTCTTAATCCATAACTTTCCTTTTACCATATCGAAAATATTAGGATTAGCTATATGAATTATGTCATTTTTAACAACTCCAAATGTGTCATATCCAAGGTCGAGTAGCTTTGCAAATGCATCAGGATGGGCATATTCCTGCGGATCAATATTTACTTTTTCCATAGCGCTTCTCAAAAACAAACTTCCATTATCTCCCAAAACAGGCAAATTTTCTCTTTTGAAACGAACAACAAAATAATTTTTCGTTTTTCTTAATATCTCCCCTTTATCATAATGCTTATTGATTATTGAAATCTTCTCATTTTTCTTTAAGAAATATACTGTTGGTTCAGGGGTTCCAAATAATGCAGAGTATCTCGTTGTCGCCGGGAGACCTTTATTATAACCATAGTAAGCACTATATGCACAAAATATTCGTTTGTCTGTCAGAAAAGGTTCAGCCATTTGCACCAGCCAATTTCGAGAGCTAAGAATATTATCTGCTTCAAGTATTAGGATAAGGTCATTTTTCGCTTTCTTTATTCCCATTGCAATGCGCATTTCTGCTTTTTCCAACAGATCTTTGTGTACAAAAACTTTACATCCATATTTTTTTGCCAGCTCCATAGATCCATTTGTTGAACCTCCATCCATAACGATATGCTCAATTAATTTTTTGGGATAGTGCTGATTTGCAATGGAGGATAGCCCCTTACGAAAAAAAGTTAAATCGCTATTAAACAGGCATGTGACGATTGAAATCGTTGGTAAACTCTTCATAATTTTTGAAAAAGTCCATCAAAAGACGAAGTCATATATTCAAGCATTATATCAGAAATATCCGGATACACTCCAAACGAAAACTCATTATTCATTGTAATTTCATTATAATTTTTGCCCACTTCATGATATACTTACT
>CAZRWL010000052.1:0-2935 GCA_964603935.1 uncultured Gammaproteobacteria bacterium
TGAAACGGCTATCACAGCAGTCTCCAAAACTGCTTTTCACGGTTCGAATCCGTGCATCCCTGCCACGTTCAGCTCACTTCGTTCATGAACGTGGCTGGCTAGCCACGTGAATAGAAGTAGAACATGAACTGTGGCCTGCTACCATAAATCCATGCATTATTTTTACATTCTTCAAAGCATTAAGAATAAAAAACTTTACCTCGGACAAACCTCAGATCTAAAACAGAGATTAAAATCTCACAACAATGGAGAAAATAAAGCAACAAAACCCAACATTCCTTACGAACTAATCCATTACTCGGCTTTTAAGAATGAAAAAGATGCAATAAATTGCGAACAATATTTCAAAACCACAGCGGGATGGAAACGCCTTCACAAAATGCTCGAGAACACCCTAACATAGTTGCTTAGTCCCTGCCAAAAAACAAAAATCGCGCTCTGTTTGGAATACTATAGTAAGCTGTTCGAGGACCGTCCCCAATTCTTTACTTTAGAGACATTGCAAAGGCTTCTTTCTGAGATATCACCTCAAGTCCTTTTATAAATCTGAAATGTTTCAAATTGCTTGTGACCAAAACCAATTTAGTCTCTAATGCAGTTGCCGCTATCAATGCGTCCAAAAATTTTAATCCGCTGGACAAATAGAATTTCTTCATGAGCTCTATTGCAAGAGCCGAAATTTTTCCACTGACATTAAGCACCAAAAGACTTTCGCATATTTTAAGAGCTAGGGCTTGTTCCCGCTTATCTTTTGAACCTTGAATTGATTCGGCAACTGTTACTATTGATATTTGAGGATTAAAGGCTTCTAGGAATACTGTTGCTCTCTTATCTCCCCTTAAATGATCTATAATTACTGTTGTATCTGCAAGATAATTCTTCATTGCCTAGTGCTCATTTTTTTCCGTAATGCCGCTACCCACTTAGCAGTATTTTTGATGTCCTTTCTTCCTTTCCATGCGCCAAATGTTTCTTCGAAAACTGACTTTTGCGTTTTAGCTTTAATTATAGGTACGATCATAGCTTTGGGCTCACCAAATTTAGTTACAATGAACTCATCGCCAGCAATAGCAACCTGATTAATCACTTCTGCTAATTTATCCCTGGTGTATTTAATGCTAATTAATTGAGTCATGCAACCATTATATGAATATGCGTAAACTTTGTCAATATGTAAACTTTGTACATATTACGTTTTCACGAGCACCCTTGACAAATAGTATATTTGTCTGAGGATATATTGGAAAGAGCTTTGCTTGGCTCAACGCCGGATTTTGAAGATAATGCGCAGCTTAAAATTCTTTGGCGAAGTCAAAATTGGCTAAAGCAATACATGTATCCAATATATCTATTTTGTTTTTGGTTATTTAATGTGGTAAAATTGCCAAATGCCAAATTCAGAACGCAAATCATGGTTACAACGTTTATTAAAATCGGGAGAAAAACAAACGAGAATTCAGATTATAGATCCCAATGTAAAGGCACAAATTTTAGGTTTGGCGCAAAAGAATAATTTAACGGAGACAGCCGTAATGCAGGGTTTCCTTAGAATCGGCATGCTGGCTGAAAAAAATACTCTTGTTTCGCGTGATCAAATTGGTTTTGAAAAATCAGTTAGCCTAATGGATGAAGATTTCGCGCCGGAACAAGGAGGAAAAAACTCTAGGGTAATAGCTAAAATGACTGTTGGAATTAACTTGACAAACCAGCTCACGGAAATAGCGAATAGACATGGTATCTCCATTGAAGAAGTACTAACCAGAATATGCAAGTTAGGCATAAGAATTGCTCAAACGAAAAATAATCCCGATATCACGTATATGCTTAGAATCCCAGGCGAAGATGATGTGGGCTTTAAAAACGCAGACTTATTTGGTTAAAATACATTATTGATTTTTGATTAAGCATTCCAAGACTTACGCTTAACCCGCTTGAAGACTACCTTAAAAGCTTACAGGAAATCGGAAGATTCGAAACCTTGACTTTTGGATAACTATAGGGTATAATATAAGGTATGCAGGAAAGGCTTTGCGAACAATGTCAATTAACTCCGGAAAAGGGTTGTTTTTTAAAAGAAGTTGTTGCCGATATTGCAAGAAATGTTCCGCCTAAGGAGAAACAAACTCCTGTTTCTAAAGGATCGGATATTACAGTTGAAGCTCAAAGAGCCTATGACGAAATCGGGTATTTCAGAACCGAGGCAAGAGAAAGATTAAATTGTCCCAATGTCAACTCGCCGGACACTAATCCTTCCTACCCGGGCCGCAATAACCTTTAAAGCAAAAACATTGATAAAATTCCCAAAGCAACACCTAAGATTGCGCCGCCTATCACATCCGATGTCCAGTGTTCACCCAGATAAACTCTGCTTGTCAGCATTGCAATATCGTAAGCGATTAAAAATCCCAAAATTAAATATTTTTGTAATTTTGATAATTTTTTATTCCGCAAAACAATTAGCCCAATCAGAACGCTGATAAATGCTGCCCGCCCCGCGTGTCCTGAGGGATAGGAATTTTCCAAGCGCACATGAAACTGCGGAAAATTCATAATCCTTTCGGTTCTGAGCATAAATTCCGGCGGGGGCAAATGCTGTACGAAAAACTTGCCGTACAGTTCAATTAGGTGAAAAAGGCCAAAAAATCCCAGGACAAAAATTCCCCTGATTTTTCGTAAAAACACTAAGAAGACTAACAAAACGCCAAGCATTATTTCAAAAGCGCCGATGTCGCTTAGGAATGAAAACAAGCCGTCAAACCGCCTGCTGACATTGTCCTGAAGTTTTACCGTAATATCAAAATCAAATTGAGTAAAAAAATCTTTATGGACAAGATAGGAGAAAAGAACAAATAAACCGAATAACAAAACCCCTGTCAAAATAAAAGTTTTTTTCATCAAAAAGTAGGATAATTTTAAATTCTTAATTTTAAATTTA
>CAZRWL010000053.1:0-2923 GCA_964603935.1 uncultured Gammaproteobacteria bacterium
AGTGGTCCTGTTGCCGAAGTTTTAAAATTTGCAGTACTTTCAAGGAATCCGGGAATGATGGGTTGTACTTGAAAAGCTTCACCGTTGTCAATGCGTGCAATAAGAGAATAGCAGGTAGCGCCTGGGAGAACAAATGTCGGTCCTGCAATACAGCCTGGAAGCCCTTCTGGAGAAACTGGATTTGTAGTGTAGTAGGTGTAGTATATGCGGCCAGGAGATGTACCAAATTTAATGAAGACGTCGGAATTTCCAGCAACAAGATTTATCCCCGTATCACTCCAAGCCTGATTCCCAATAACTGTCACTCCTTTTATTATCGTTTCTGCATGGCTTGAAGCAGGAAAAAGAAAGAATAGAAAAAAGAAAATTAAAAAGAGAATGGTTTTAGACAGAAACCACATTTGATAAAAACTGTAGCATAAGTCCTTGACTATAGCAACAGAAGTTACTTTTTGACATCCCTTAGCATATCTTCGGCTTTGGCAAGATTTTGCCGCAGTACCTCTAGTCCTACTAGTCCTACCTCTACTAGTCCTACCTCCGAGGTGAAAGTATATTGACACCTAGGGTAGTTTGTGTCTTACTAGATAAAGAATGCCATATAGAAAAACTCCTTTTATTAACAACGAAATTTATCATGTTTATAATCGAGGAGTCGCAAAATTACCAATCTTTTACAACCAAAAAGATAAAAGAAGACTTATCGACGTCGTCAATTATTATCAGTTTCAAGGTCCAAAGCCACAGTTTTCTCAAATAAGACGCTTTAAGCAATTAAATTTTGAAAAATCGCCAAAAATTATTGAAATTCTTTGTTATTGCTTAATGCCTAATCATTTCCATTTTTTACTTCGACAACTTAAAGATAATGGTATTTCGGAATTTATGAATAAGGTAGGCAATAGTTATACAAAATATTTTAATACTAGACATGAACGAGTTGGGCCTTTGCTTCAAGGTCAATTTAAAGCGGTAAGGATTGAAGACGATGATCAATTTATGCACGTGTCTCGCTACATTCATCTAAATCCTGTCGCGTCATATTTAGTAAAAGATCCAAAAGAATATCAATGGTCATCTTATTTAGACTATATAAGTTTAAGAAATGATGGAATGTGTGTAAAAGAGCCAATTTTGTCTATGTTTAGATCACCAAAAGATTATGAACAATTTGTATTGGATCAGATAGGTTATAAAAAATCTTTAGAAGCTATTGACTATTTATTAATAGATTTGCCAGTTGTCGTTAGTCGAAGACATACTAGACCTTACGTGTAGCTTCATTCCCACCTCCGAGGTGGGATATACGAGGTGGGATATAGTAGGATATAATGGGATATATTTTTTTGTTACAATAAGAATAATGAGAATTTTAATTTACCTTTTTATAATTTTTGCAATAGCATTTTCACTCTTTACCATAGCAAGGATTTTATTAACGTTTCAACTTTTTGATTTTGTAAACGTCTACTATCCGGCAATTCAGGATATTCTAAATGGACGAAACCTCTACGACAATCCGGCAACTGACGTTAACTATCCTCCAACAACATTTCTTTTTCTATTTCCATTTGGTCTTATTCCAATTGACATAGCCCAAAAAATCTGGACCATTTTGTCTTTCAGCGCACTTATCGGATCAATTTTTGTCATTCTGAAAGCGGTCACAAAGAAGTTTTCTCTGTTTACTTTTTTGTTTATCTATAGCTTTTCGGTACTATCATTTCCGGTTAAGTTTACTTTGGGTATGGGGCAAATAAATCTTCTCCTGTTATTACTTATAAGCCTTTGTTTTCTCTTTTATCAGCGAAAGCAATTCCACATAGCTGGTATTTTACTTGGCATTGCTTCTGGAATAAAACTTATACCACTAATACTTCTATTGTTTTTTCTTAGGAAGAAAGCTTTTGGTGTAGTTGGGGCGGCTTTAATAACATTTGTAGTTCTCGGCACCCTTGGGATTTTATTATTTGGTGAAGGTTTGACGAGACAATATCTTTTTGAGGTATTACCTAATATTCCTACCTCAGGAAACAGTGTTTACTATAATCAGGCGCTTACAGGATTTCTAGCGCGATTAGCAATACCGAATGAAGTTGCGAGTATTATTAATTATTTACTGTTAGGGATATTACTTCTTATAAGTTTTGTCGTCACAAATCCAAAGACGAAAAACATATCGAGAGAATTTATGGAATATGGTGTTTTTATCATAGCAATACTTATTGGTGGCGGGCTTGCGTGGCAACACCATTTCGTCTTGCTTATTATTCCCTACACTACACTTTTGTTATCTCTTTTCGATGGTAAGGAAAAGAGATTTAGTATTCATTTTATCGTCTTGTTCATATCCTATATTCTCGTGGCCTTTAATATCAAAACCCCTCAAGCATTTTCTGGCGTATCTGCGTTTTTACTCTCGCATGTTTTTTATGGGACAGTTATTCTTTATGGTTTAAGCCTGAAGCGCCTTTGGTTGACGAAGTAGGGGTTTTTTCACACCTCCAAGGTGTGGTAGGGTAAGAAGCTATTTTTTAACACCACTTAGCATGTCTTCCGCTTTGGTAAGATTTTGCCGCAGTTTGGGATTTTGCGGGTACTTAATAAGAGCTTCTTTGGTAAATTCTTTTGTTTTTTCCGGCGTATCATAGGTTAATAAAAAATTGGAATAGTTTTGATAGACCAAATAGTTATCGCCAAGAGTCAGGGCTTTTTGCAAATACTCTCTTGTTTTATCAATATTTCCTTGCGATAAATAAATTGCCGCCATGTTATTGACATTGCCAAAATAAGGAAAAGCTTTTACAGAAGCTTGGACATATGGTTTGGCCTCCTCGTATTTTCCAAGAATAATAAGTTCAGCCCCGATGCTATTTTGTAGAAAAAAGTTGTTTTGTTGTGTTTTAAGATCGTGCATATAGAG
>CAZRWL010000054.1:0-2874 GCA_964603935.1 uncultured Gammaproteobacteria bacterium
CAGGGCAATTGGCCAGGACAAAGATTTACTTTACAGAATAATTCAAGTTGATGGGGAATTGACAATAGATCAAAAAATCTATATGGCTAAATTATCCACAGACATGTTTGATTCTCTGATAGAAAGGCTTCAATTCACTGTTCCATCTTTGGAAAAGATTACCTACGACTTGGGGAAATTAAAGGCTGGTAATTATAGCATTGCTATAGATAAAAACCTTATGCTCGATATAGATCAATCAAAGGTAAAAGTTGGCTTAAATGACAATATGGTTCCTGTTGGTAGCTTAGAGCAAGATGCCAATTGGTTTAAGCTCCAGAACTTGAAGCTTAAGGAAAATGATAAAACTAGCTTTACGCTTTCGCTGTCTCAGTCGGCGAATCTTTTTTCAAATACTACGTGGGAATCAGTTGAAAAAGGAAATTTTGGCGCAAACTCTTCCAGTCTTGCAATATCAGATATTACTAAGGAAAAAAACGGAATATTCAGAGAAGTAGAGAATTGGCATGAGAAATCTTACTACATGCTTTCGTTTGATTATATTACATATGGAAAATTTTTTAAATTGTTCCTCTTTGATAAAACTGAAGGAGAAAATCAAAAAATAACAAATCTTGCTGAGAGTATTTTGCGGTCAAATAATTGGAAAAAATACACCGCATCTATTGCTTCCAGCACTGAGGCAGTGTCGGCTTATATACAAATACAAAAAATAGTAGATAATTATTTGTTTAATGCTGTCGAAAAAGACCAGGAGCAGAGTATAAGATTTGATATTCGAAATCTATCAATAGTGAAAATCCCAAATCCCAAAATAATTTTGAGAAAAACAAATACCATAAACTCCGGTCAAAACTTACCAGCAATAACATTTACCAGAATAAACCCAACAAAATACAAGGTAGGGGTGAGAAATGCGTCTACTCCCTACACGTTGGTTTTGGTTAATCAATTTAATAAAAATTGGAGATTGGTCGATCCAACGCAAAATACGCCCACCATTAAAGCTTTTTTCTCGCGGTTTATTGCAAGTATAGGAAATAAGGCAATGGGTATTGGTAAGAAAAATGCCGGCAGCCAGAATACACAGCTCACCTATTTTGGGGGTGATGTACAGGAAAATGTTAGTCGCGATATATTTCTTAATGAAAAAACGTTTGAGACTTGGGGAAAGGATGAGGTTGCGCAATATAAGCATTTTCCTGTAAATGGTTTTGCAAACGCCTGGTATATAGAACCTTCTGACGTGGGAAATAAAACGAATTATAGTCTTATTATCGAGATGAGCAATCAAAAGCTGTTGTATGTTGGTTTGTTTATATCGATATCTACGGTTATTTTTACGCTCCTTTTGCTTGTTAAATTTTTAAAAAAATGAAGCATGCCCATGTTTTTTTTACCACAATATTAATTTTTGTTATTGCCGCTGTCTTCGGAAAATGGTTTTTGAATCAAGAAATAATTGGTGGTGATTGGCAGTATCTCTTTGCGGAGATGTTAAAAGATTTTTTTTTCTTCCCGTTATCATGGGATCCTACGATCGGTAATGGTCTAGGAGGCATAAGTCCTATATATAATTTGAGCATTTACCATAATTTTACTACTTTTATTGCCGCTTATCTTCATATATCGTGGGTAATTGTGTATAAAATTTTTTGGTTTGGACTTTTTATTGCTTTATCAATATTATCAAGCGCAGCTCTATTAAAGAGCACCTTATCAAATGTGAAATACTGGCAATTAACTATAGGAGGAGTTATTTTTACTTTGAATACCTATATATTGATGATTGTTGGGGGAGGGCAGATGGGGGTAGCTCTCGCCTACTCATTAGCTCCCTTAGTTCTCGCAAGTTTTATTAAATCAATAAATAAATTTAATTTAACTCAACAAAATTTTCAATTTTCAATTTTCAATTTTCAATTTTCTCTCATAGCGGGGTTAGTGCTGGCATTGCAGGTAATGTTTGATTCAAGAATTGCCTACCTAACTATGTTTGCAGTGAGTGTGTATTATGTATTTCGTATTAGGTATTACGTATCAAAAAGAAATATACTTAATACTTTATATTTAGTACTTTATACTCTTGTAATTCCTGTTGGCATTACCCTGTTGCTTCATGCTTCGTGGATACTTCCCATGTTTTTATTTAGACAAAACCCTCTCGGCGATCTTGGGCAGTCTTATGCAGGTAGTGGGATAGTCCGATTTTTAAGCTTCGCGCATTTTTCAGATGCACTAGCTCTTCTTCATCCAAACTGGCCGGAGAATTTATTTGGAAAGATATACTTTATGCGTCCGGAGTTTTTGTTTCTGCCAATATTGGCATACTCTTCATTGCTTTTTCTTAAGAAATCAAATAGAACGATTATTTTTTTTATACTTCTTGCTCTGCTGGGTTCGTTTTTAGCGAAAGGGGCGAATCCTCCTTTTGGGGAAGTTTATCTTTGGATGTTTGATCATGTTCCGGGGTTTGTATTATTCAGGGATCCAACGAAGTTTTACATAATGACTGCATTGTCTTACTCAATATTAATACCTTTTAGCCTTTACAATCTTATTGGTTGGATAAATTCAAAATTTAAAATTCAAAATTTAAAGTTGCAAGTAAAAATTCAAAAATATCTGCCTAATTTATTCTTGATACTTGTTATGTGTTACTTGCTATTTCTTATTCGCCCTGCAATACTCGGCCAATTGGGCGGGACATTTCAAAAACATGAAACACCCAAAGAGTACATTGAATTAAAAGATTTCTTGCATGATCAACCTGAGTTTTTTAGGACACTTTGGATACCCAGCGGAGTCAGATTTAACTATTTTTCCAATAAACATTTAATAGTTGTGCCTGAATTGCTTTTTGGCACAAGAGAT
>CAZRWL010000055.1:0-2792 GCA_964603935.1 uncultured Gammaproteobacteria bacterium
CAATAAGATTTATTGTCCCTTTTAGGTTAACATCTATCATTTTATTTATGTCATCCTCTTGTGGCAAATTACCATAACGGGCCAGATGAAAAATATAGTCTGGTTTTATTTTACTGACTATTCCGTGAAGCTTTGCGTCTTGAATATCACATTCATAAATATCTATCTTATTTGCGATATCGTGCAATCTCCAGTTCAATTCCCTATTTCTTACAATGATACTTATATGTTGACCTAGTTTTACCAATTCTCTTACAATATTTGCGCCAATAAATCCAGTTGCGCCAGTTACAAGAAAAGTACTCTTCATTTTTATTAGTAGAGATCTTTTTTAACAAAATTACGCCAGTAGGCCAAAACGTCATCAATAATATCTTCAAAAGATAGTTTAGGTTTCCAACCAGTGGCTACATAAAATTTTCTACAATCACCAATAACAACAGTTTCATTTGTGGCGCGAATAAATTTTTCAATTACCTTATGTTCTATTTTCCCTTTGAATGTAGATTTTTTTATCAGGCTTTTTATCACCTCATCAAATGTACCAATATTTTCCTTTTTATCGGAACCAACCAAGTATACTTCTGGTTTACAGTGTTCTAAAGCCAACCAATACGCATGAACAATATCTTTTACATGAATGAAATTGCGTTTTGCTGATACATAGCCACTCTGCAAAACTGGTTTTTGCACACTTTTTTCGATAAGCGCAATCTGGTAAGCGTACCATGGAAGACCGAATATGTTATCACGTCTTGGTCCTTCTATATTAAAAGCCCGAGTACGAACAACATGAAGGCCATACGTTTTGTGATAGACATAGCCAATATAATCCTGTGCCATTTTTGATACAGCATACGGATTTAAAGGATTAAGCGGCGTTTCTTCTCTCATTGGTAAATGTTCTTTGGGAATATCACCATACATTGCAACACTACTTGCGATAAGTATTTTTGGAGTTATATTTGCTTTCCTCACTGCTTCCAAAAGATTGAGTGTTCCTTTATAATTTACATCCATATAATGACTGGGGTGTGACCATGACGGCCCAAGACCGCTCTCTGCAGCAAAGTGAAAGATTTTTGTCGGTTTTATTTTTTCAATAATATTGTGAATGCTTATTGGATCCGTTAAATCGCAATCAAAAAATTCTATTTCAGAAAGTATATGGGCTACATTTCGAAGCCGAGACAAATTCCATCGCTTAAGCCCATAGACTTTTATACCCTTATTCAGGATATAATCAGCCATATGCGATCCTGTAAAACCGGTAATTCCAGTAATTAAAACCTTCTCTTGCATATGTATTATTCTATCTTGTTTTTTCCAAATAAGAAAGCTTCAATAATCCAGAAGGTTTCGTAATAAAGAAAGAAAATGCTAACAAACGGCAATACAAGTATCCTAGGGTCTTTAAGGGTAGACATTGACATAAACATGCTCTTTGTATACAAGAATGAATATGCAACAATAAGAATTAATCCAAAAGTGTGGAAGTAGGGAATAAAAGGCAAAATTGCCAGGCTTGGTTTTACCATTAATATTAATCCATTGTTAATGAATGATATTCTTCCCATCTTGAGCAATCTTCCACAACCTCTACCTACGGTCTTTTGTTTACCTAATAGCTTACTAAAAGAATAGCCTTGTCCCAAATAATGCAGGTGAATAACTCGCGCATTACTTTTGGTCACTTTTCCTACTCTTATTAATCTATGGTGTAAATCCGCATCTTCGCTTCCCATGCCAAAATTTGGCACATCAAATCCTCCAATTTTTTGATAGACATCTTTTCTAATGCAATCAAACTTCGATGTAAGTCCTGCAATTTCCTTTCCTACTGCCCGGGCTAAATAATATTTAATCCAAAAATCATAAGTTTCCCAAACACCCTTCGATAAGAGAATTGTAGGAAATGTTGCTACAACGTCCATATTTAACCTTATAGGCTCGATCAATTTCGTTACTTCTTTATTTGTTGGCAAAACACAGTCTGAGTGCATTAAGATAACAAATTCAGACTTAGAATTTTTTACTCCCTCATTAAAACTTGATCCAAGACTTTCGTTCCTCTTTCTTGCAATAAGTTTAATTGGAATTTTAGAGTTTTTCGAAAACCTTTTAACTAATGATATAGAATTATCATAAGACGCATTATCAATAACAATAATTTCTCTTATAGGATGTGTTTGCTTATTGATACTTTGCAACGATAATAAAACAGTTGTTGCGGCATTTCTCATTGGCAGTACTATTGTTACTGGTTCTATCTTAATTCTTTTAATCATGTTTTTCTAAAATACGGAATGTTTTCCGATAGAGCGTTTCATAATAAAAGTAGCTATTAAATTTTCTTAACCCATCCAGATATTTCGTATAGTTTTCTTTCATATCCAAAAGTGCTTTACTCAATTCCGCATTATCGTTTTTTACAAGGATACCGCAATTAAATCGCTTTATATACGGCGCTATTGCGGACATGTCAGACATAATGATTGGCAAACCAAGCGAAGCGTAAGTTTTAACTTTGCCGGGATCGGTATAATAGGTTCCATTTGTTGGCGAAATATCGTAAAGAGCAACGCCAACTTGACATGCTTTAGATACTTCTTCAAGCTCTTTATCGGAAAAAAATCTATTTGGAAAATAAACTCTATCCTCTATCTCATTTTCTTTTATTATCCTACTATATCTAGTATATAAATCTTTAACGCTACACGTTCCAATTATTTTAAGCTTATAATTCTTATGTTCTTTTAGGAAATTAAATAAAAACTCCAAATCTTGAGAAT
>CAZRWL010000056.1:0-2745 GCA_964603935.1 uncultured Gammaproteobacteria bacterium
TAAAGTAACTATACTTTCTCTATAAAATTCTGTCAATATATCAAACGGCTTCGAGCGGAGCGATTTCGACCCCTCAATGTGAATTTTTGATATACTACCTGTAATGCAAAGGGGAATTGATTGTATTGGAGTTGGAGTTGGGGCAATTATCTTGAACAAAGACGGTAAAGCGCTTCTTGCCAAAAGAGGACCAAAAGCCCAGAACGAGAAAAGTAAGTGGAGCTATCCGGGGGGAGGGTTAAAATTCGGAGAAACATTTGAAGAATGCGTAAAACGGGAAATGAAAGAAGAATTTGATATTGAAGTAGAGCCGATAGAACAGCTGGGAACAGTTAATCATATAATTCCTGAAGATAAACAGCATTGGGTAGCAGTCGCATATGTTTGTAAACTGATAAAGGGGGAACCAAAAATTCAGGAACCCGAGAAGGAGGAAGAAATTGGCTGGTTTACTTTTGAAGAAACCGGCAAATTGTCTCTCGCCTCAATCGCAAAACATAGGCTTCAACAGTTGAAGAAAAAATATCCCAACGGCTTACCCGACCTCTATGCCTAACGTGTTTAAAGTAAGTTTTAATTGATTCCATTATCCGCAGCAATGTCGTTTAGTCTATCAAATCAATCTTTTCAGGATTTACCACATTAAACAATCGAATCTTATGATATAATCTTTGCCATGTCGGAACGATTAGGTAAATTAGAGGTAACTCAAGAAGCAATTCAAGCGTCAGTTAGGTATTCAGCTCAGTTTAAGGAAATCCCTTCTTTTACAAGAAGCGTATTGGAGAGAATGCGTAGAGAACAGCCAGAGCTTTATGGATATATCAAAATAGCAGCAAAGGCATCTGGTCGAACAGATGTGCTGGCCTATGCATTAGGTGCTTCATTGTCCTATGAGATATTGCCTAAATCTCATACGCAAAAACCCCTAACAACAGATGAGATTTATGCTATGCACCACACATTTATAGAATTTGCAGAAACCGAAGTAGAAGATGAACAACAAAAAGACATAATAGAATTATCTTGGTTTATAGATAAACTCGAAGAAGATTCACCTATCTTTGCTGAATGGTTAGCAGAAAGTGTTACTATTATAGAGGATATAGAGGGAAAGAAAAATTTTATTATGGGCGCTATTCATGTTGTATTGCCTTTTTATAGGAGAGGAGAAGCAAAAGAACTGGAGCAGTCATTATGCAGATAAGATTAGACGTTTTTAGCAAATAATTTAGGCACTACCATAATCTAATCAAGTTTTGAAGTTGATAAGACAGATAATGCCTAAAGATTAAACCAAAAATTATTTACCGCCGCAAATCTTGCAGTCGCCTTTATGACCAAGCATAAGGATTACTGCGCTGACACCAACCAATACATATACCAATTTCTCAAGTCCGCCTACAGATCCCAAAATCGCATTGACCAAATTAAAGTTAAAAAGTCCCATCAAGCCCCAGTTTAATCCTCCAATTATAACAAGAGCAAAGGAGAGTACGTGTAAAGTTTTCATTTCATTCACCTCCTTCCTTGCCTATAATTCAGTATAGGCAGATTAAAAAAACAATGTCAAGCGACCGAAATATTCCAGTATGATAAAATAAAATTTATGAATAAAAATAAGCTTCTTTATGCGCTTTATATGTGTGCGATTGGAGTAGTACTTTTTCTAGGAATTTTAGCAACGCAAGAAAATATCTTCCCCAAAAATAAAAATGTCACATCTCCTCTACCAAGCTTCCTAACATTTATTAAGAACAATCAAGTTCTAAGTCTTAATTTGTGGATTCCTAGTTGGATATATGAAAAAAGCATACCTACGAATATAGTCCCGCCTGAAATTTCCGCACGTTCAGCTCTCGTATACGACTTAACTACAAGTAAAATCCTTTTTGAGAAAAACTCCAAAGAAAAATTGCCTATGGCCTCCATAACCAAGATTATGACAGCAATTATCGGACTTGAGAATCAAAAAAAAGACGACAAATATTTGGTGACAAAAGATGACTTGGTTGGAGAAAACAGTATGGGGCTTTCGGAAAGCGAGGTTTTGACACTTGAAGAACTTCTTTACGGGCTTATGCTTCAATCGGGCAATGACGCAGCAGAAACTATCGCGAGTAATTACCAGGGCGGAAGAGAAAAATTTATAGAGGCAATGAATAATAAAGCAAAAGCCTTAGGTCTTTCGGACACAAATTTCACTAATCCAACAGGACTTGAGGGCGATGGAGGACAATATACGACAGTATATGATTTACTTGTTATAACTAAATATGCAATGAAATCGCCTTTATTTAAGCGGGTAGTGGCAACTTTTAGCCATTATATTCCCCAGACAGAAACGCATAAAGAATACTTTCTGGAGAACGAAACAAATCTTTTAACCAGTTACCCTGGGGTGTTTGGTGTTAAAACCGGTTATACTCCCGAAGCAGGACTTAGCCTAGTTACGTATCTGCATTACAATAGACACGAAATTATAGGTGTAATTTTGGGAAGTGACAACAGGAGAGAGGAAATGAAAGAACTTTTGGACTATGGCTTGAAAATTCAGGGGATAACACCGCCTGCGCACGGCTAGTGTCGGGGAGAGAGGACTTGAACCTCCGACCTCACGGTCCCAAACCGCGCGCTCTAGCCAACTGAGCTACTCCCCGGTGCCGCGGGAGAGAGTCGAACTCTCACACCCTTGCGGATAAAGGCTCTTAAGGCCTTCGTGTCTGCCATTCCACCACCGCGGCG
>CAZRWL010000057.1:0-2729 GCA_964603935.1 uncultured Gammaproteobacteria bacterium
GTTCGATTGGACATAAGATTATTATTCTCTATTTATTAATTGCTGTCAATTACAAGACGCCGTTTTCTCCTCTTGCCCAAAGATTAATATCAATTCCATCCACTTTTCCGTCTTTATTGATGTCCGCGTCAAATTTCCTATTCTGGGTTTTACTAGCACAATCAGTTGTGCGGCCGGCAGAGTCAGTAAGAGCATTTTTATTTCCGAAACAGGCAACTATTACTCCCAAATCAGACCCATCGATAGCTCCATCATTATTTATGTCCCCGGCAAATAGACTAACAGCGGGTATCGAGCTGTCTGCACCAGTCGAATAGATGGGTATTGGCGTACCTAAACCTGTTGATCCTTGCGATTGAATTTCAGTATTTGTTTTTGCACCATCTTTTCCTAATATTTTCGCTTGGTATGAATTTACACTAATTTGTATAAAGTAATTTTGAAGATTGGTTGGTAATCCGAGGGCAGAGGCCGAAAATACAGATCTTCCCGAAAAGGTATCTGGTGTTGTCTTGTCGGTTGATCGGGCAATGTTTGCAGCAAATGGGCCTCCTGGCACCTGTTGAGAGTTATCGCCTCTAAAGAAGGTCAATTTTAAATCCGCTGATCCAGCATTAGAGCTTATACCCGGTAGGGTAACACCCCTAAAATTCAAGGCAATAAGTTGGCCGGTAGGCAGAGTAGCTTGTGTCCCAGCAGTTCCAGCGTTGTTACCTCCGCTTGTTCCGCCAGGACCAACAGCAGGAGCGGTAGTTGGAGTAGGAAGTGGAGTCGTACAACTCCAACACTGTCTGTCTGGTAGACCATTGAGGGCACAAGAATAAGCAGCAACAGCTTTTGTACATGTACCCAACTGGGGATTACCGCTAGCAGGATTAATTGGATTACTAGTAGTTCCGGAGCACAGATTCGCATTAGTACATGGTAATGTTCCTGGAATAGGGGTTGGGGCTGAAGTAGGGGTATTATTATTAGAGCCCGTAACAGTGAAATTGTAGACAACAGTGCAAGTATTTGGTATTTGGTTTTTGTATATGTTATCGGGATTAGGCTGTTTCTTATCTAGGGAATAGCCATATGGTAATCCATTCGTTTGAAGACTAATGCTGTGGTCGGCATAAGGGACATCTTGTATGGAATAAGTGCCATTTCCCAAAGTAGATGTGGACAATTTGCAGTTATCAAGACATATACTTACGGGAGCAGATTGATTAGGTAGTCCATATATTGTTCCTGAAAGGTTATATCCATTCGGACAGGATGTTGAGGATGGAGGAGTAGTAGGACTTGAAGCTGATGTGGTGGGAACAGGAGTAGAAGTGGGAGCGGGAACGGAGGTTGAAGTAGTTGAAGTTTTGCAAATATCTGGTCCATTTGTCTGACAGTCAGATAAACACTCATTCTCGCTTTTATAGGCGTACGTCTGTTGACAAGGAACTACGCATTGGTCGAAACATTGTTGGTCTTTACTAATTGTTGTGGTTGGAACTAAAGTAGGTATTGGGGTTGGGGTAGGGCAGGTGGCATCAACCTGAAGATTTGTTTCAGAGCTTTGGGAATCAACGACCTTAAAGAGGTATTGACCGCCAGAAACATTTGAAAAAGTATATGACGTGTCGCTGGTGGGAGGAGGAGAGGACACGGTCGTTGGTCCTGAAGCGTACGTTATTGTATAAGGCGGTTGGCCAAAATTCCACTGAACTTTAATGTTACAATTGTTTTCTGATGCTCGTTGGCGGAGTTCCTGCTGTTTTTGGGCGATAAAAACAGTCAGAGGGACAGCAGCGGCAATTATAAGAATTACCAAAATGCTTGTGGTTCTGGAAGCCGTAGGAGAGAATATAAATTTGAGGACGTTTTTTATAGAACCCATAAACTTTCCCGATTTAGTCGGAACTTAGTTTAGAATAGAAGAAAAAGAACCTCTTGTCAATAGCAATTATCAATAAAATGTAGTACTCGTACAACAAAACGCTATAGCGCATCGTTGTACATAAATGGTTTTTGTGTTATTCTTTTAATGCATAGGTAAAGAAGTCTATGAGTAAAATTAGAACTCAAGATGTACTTAAAATATTAGCTGCAGGAGGCCTTATAATAGCAACTGCCGCTATTCCAAGCATTCCCATGATTTTAGTCAAAGCCCACGCAATATGGAAAGACGCCAATAAATCAGATATAGGAAGAATAATTAAGCGTTTACAAAAACAAGAGATGATAGGGATAAGAGACAAAGATGGGAAAACTTCAATTGAAATTACAGAAAAAGGGAAAAAGAGACTTCTTGAATACGATTTTGAAAATATAAAACGTCAAGCTAAAAAAAGAGACGGGAAATGGAGGCTGATTGTTTTTGATATTCCCGAGCATAAAAAACAGAGTCGGGATGCATTTAGGAGAAAATTAGTGCAGATAGGTTGTGTTAGACTGCAGGACAGTGTTTTTGTAAGTGCTTTCCCGTGTAAAAATGAAATAGACTTTTTGAGCCATTATCTACAGATTTCTGATTTTGTTACCTTGGTAAGCATTGATAAAATTGAGAGAGGCGAGGAGCTGATATTTAAGAATTACAAAGATTGGGACAATGATACGCTATAGCGTAGTTATGTAATGAGAGAGACGGAAAAGAATGCGATGGTAATATTCATAGACAGTATTAATAAAAGAAGTATTATAAAGAAAAGAGTAGGGGATAAAGAATGATAATTAGGAGGGAAGATTGGTTAGAT
>CAZRWL010000058.1:0-2527 GCA_964603935.1 uncultured Gammaproteobacteria bacterium
GGGATACGGAAAAATAAGAGAGATTAATAGGAATTTTACGAAAAGAGAATATCAAGTTGAGGCGTCTGGGAAAATACGTGTTTTAGAAAATACTCTTTACTTTCCGGGCTGGACTGTTTTGGTTGATGGAAAACCTGTATCCATAGAATTTCAGGATCAAAATCATAGGGGCCTGATCACTTTTTCTATTGATAAGGGAAAACATTTAGTAAATATAATTTATAAAGAAACTAAAATTAGATTATTTTCGGATATTCTTAGTTTAATTAGTATAATAACCGTTGGGGGAATGATTATTTTCCAATTGATTAATAAGAGTATGTATAATAAAGATAAATGCAAAAATTATCAGTAGTTTTGGCAACATTTAACGAAGAAAGAAATCTTCCCGCATGTTTAGATTCAGTTAAAAATTTAGCTGATGAAATTATTGTTGTTGATGGTACCTCTACGGATAAAACTGTAGAAATTGCCAAAAAGTACGGGGCAAAAGTTATTGTTACCGAAAATTTACCGAATTTTCACATCAATAAACAAAGAGCGATAGATATGGCAACCAAAGACTGGATATTGCAATTAGATGCGGATGAGAGGGTAACACCCCTACTTGCAGAGGAAATAAAATCCGAAATCCGAAATCCGAAATCCGAAACTAATGGGTATTGGGTGGCGAGAAAAAATTGGTTTTTAGGTAGATTCCTTCTGAAAGGAGGACAATACCCCGATTATACTCTTAGGCTTTACCGCAAAGACAAGGGTCATCTTCCCCAAGTGCATGTTCATGAGCAGGCAGAAGTTGTTGGTCGCGTTGAATATCTAAAGTACGCGTTGCTCCACTATCCATATAAGAATTTTGTTTCATATATCATAAAGTGGAATAGATATAATAATCTTTTAACAATACAAATTAAGGAAAGTTTGAAAAATAGGAATTTTCCCGTTAAATTAGCTTATGCAGTTGGATATTTAATTATTAAACCGTCTCATTGGTTTTTAACAACCTACATTCGTCATAAAGGGTTTATGGACTGGTGGCCTGGATTTGTTTTTTCGTTTTTTTCCTCGTTAAGATTTCCAATTGCCTATTTTAAATATCTTAAAGTTCTATGATCCATTTTTTTAAAAAACAAAAATTACACTTTTATATTTTTTTAGGAATCTTTTTGTTGGGGGCATTTTTGAGATTCTACAATTATCCCTCCAGATATGGCTTGGGTGAAGAAACGGTCAGAGATGCAGTAATTGGCATAGAGGGAGCTAGGCAATTCCAATTTCCTCTTACCGGTTCCTTTTCATCGCTTGGTCCTTTTACATTCGGACCGTGGTATGCCTATCAGTTGATTATTTTTTATCTCCTGATTCCCTTTGTATATTCTCCGTGGATATATTTAAGTATTATTTCAGTGTTGTATATATTTATAATGTACAAAATCGGTAAGATTTTGGGGGGAGATATCTTTGCTCTTGTTTTAGCTTTCTTGGTTGCCATTTCTCCCGCCCAAATAATATCGGCAACACATTTAACCAGCCATAATAATACTAATTTCTTTGCGGCATTATTAATTTGGATTTTTTTGATACTTATAATTAAAAATAAGTCAAGATGGTGGAATTTACTGTTGGGTTTTATTATCGGAATCGGTATGAATCTTCATCTTCAAATGAGTGGCTTATTGATACTTCCCCTTATCCTTTTTGCACATAAAAGAAAATTTTTAAATCTTATATATAGCGGATTGGGCGTAATTATTGCTTTTATTCCCATGCTAATTTTCGAAATGAACAATCATTGGTTTACAACCAGGAATATTTTCTTTTATCTAACGGAAGGTAGAAAAGCTATTTATGTTCCAAATAGGTGGTTATTTTATGTTAGGGATTTTTGGCCATCTTTTTGGTCAGATGCATTGGGAATTCCCATATGGCTTGGATACATATTAATAATTCTATTTATAGCTTCTTTAATTTGGTTGGGATGGAAAAAGAAATTATCCAAGAACTGGGTCATACTTATTTCCGCTTTCCTATTTAATTTTATCCTACTTAGGTATTATTGGGGTCCGAGATTTTTTGGCTATTTAAATTTTCTACGGCCATTTGTATTTATTTTTACTGCTTCTGCAATTATTAATATAAAATATAAAAAAGCTTATGTTGGCTTAGTATTGCTACCGTTTATTATTTTTTTTTCATATCCAAGGATTCTGTCAGAATTAGCTCGGGATTCTTTTAGCACTCTTATTAGAGAGAGAGTAATTGAAGTGGAGCAAAAGTATCCGAATAAAAAATTCACTTTATATACTTGTGCAAAAAAACATACTGGAGCCTACAATTCATCTATTTTTGCCATGCTTTTTCTTTTTGAATTAGAAAATAAAATTAGTGATAATGGCATTAAGATTGCCGCTGAAAGCGATTGTAAGCTTCCTAAGATAAATGAACTTACAGAAAAAGTAGAATATCCGCTACTGAGTGGAGGCATAAGGGATTTTTCAACCGCCTCAAATTCTGCTATATTAGAAGCTGG